>NZ_JAHKSN010000026.1 GCF_018863415.1 Deinococcus aestuarii
CAGCACCGCCGCCCAGCACCGCCGCCCAGCACCGCCGCCCAGCACCGCCGCCCAGCACCGCCGCCCAGCACCGCCGCCCAGCACCGCCGCCCAGCACCGCCGCCCAGCACCGCCGCCCAGCACCGCCGCCCAGCGCAGCGTGACCTCCCCCTTGGGACACACAGGGGAGCCCGGCACTGGGGAGCAGCGCGCCCTTCACCCACGGCCAGCCTGCTTCTGCGCGGCCCGCTGCTCCCGGGAGAGAGCTGACCGGTGTTGGCCCTGCTGGTGTCCTATTTGCCGAGAGGGTGCCGCCCCACGTCCTGCCGTGACAGACAATTGACAGACAACACGCCGCCGAATACCGGGGCGAGCCGGGGCGCCCTCATCAGGAACTCCCATAAACACGACGATGTGAGGAGCGATGAGGGGCAGAACAACCCTCACTGATCGCTTCACACGCGAAGGGTCGTAGGTTCAAATCCTATACCGCCCACCAAGAAAGCCCCGGCTCTGCCGGGGTTTTTTCGTTGTGGCTCTGAAGTGCTCCCGGTACGGTTCACGGGAGGGCCTGATCTCCAGGGGTGGAGCGGGGCCGTCCCGGTCATCCCCTGTTCCCTGGGAGGTGTCGGGTGTTCCCCGGGTGGGACGGGGGCTTGGGTGTGTGGCCCACAATCACGGCTTTTCCCGTATGCTTGCGCACATGAGCGCCGTGATTCACCTGCAAGCCCTGGGACTGACCGAGTACGAGGCCCGCGCTTACACGGCCCTGCTGGCCCTCGGGCGCGCCGTGCCCGCCCGGGTGGCGCGGCAGGCGGGCATTCCACGCCCCAAGATCTACGAGACGCTCGAACGGCTGGAGGGCCGGGGGCTGGCGGCGCGGGTGGGGCAAAACCCGTTGGAGTACGCGCCCCTGAGTGCCCGCGAGTACCTCGCCCGGGCCCGCCGCGCGTTCGACGACCGCCTGGGTGCCCTCGACCGCGACCTCTCGCGTCTGGCCCCCGACCCGGCGCCCGAGGCCGTGTACCACCTCTACGGCGAGGCGGCCATCCGCAGCCTGTGCGAGGACCTGACGCTCAATGCCCGGCGCAGCGTCTTCCTCGCGGGGGAGCCTGCGCTCGCCGACCGCCTGGAGCGACTCACCCCGCGCGGGGTGGAGGTGCACCGCGCCGCCCTGGCTGGGCTGCCCACCGTCGCTGCCGACGGCCAGCGCGCCTTCCTGCTCGCCCGCGACGGCGAGGCGGCCCTGATCGCCCACTTCATCGAGGAGGGTGGGGTGGGCGAGGCGCACGGCGTGCACACCCACAACCCGGTGGTCGTTCACCTGATCGAGGGGTACGTGCGGCTGGCGGCAGAGCGCGCTCCCGCCGAGGCGCCGGTGGGCCGTTGACAAGAATGGGAAGCGCTGTTAACCTACCTGAGCCTTTGGGGCTGTGGCGCAGTTGGGAGCGCGTCTGAATGGCATTCAGAAGGTCAGGGGTTCGAATCCCCTCAGCTCCACCAGGGATGCCCCGCAGTTGACGCGGGGCAAACTTCTAGGCGATGTAGCTCAGCTGGTTAGAGCGAACGACTCATAATCGTTAGGTCCCCGGTTCAAGTCCGGGCATCGCCACCAAGGAGAATCCTGCTTTGCGCGGGGTTCTTTCTTTTTGTTTCCGGGGGAGGAACGCCGTTCGGGCCCTGGCCGGATCTATGCTCGCCCCATGCCGACCCTGATGTCCGGTCTGGATCACGTGCAGGTCGAAGCTCCCGCCGGGTGTGAGGTGCAGGCGCGGGCTTTCTTTGGCGCGTTCCTGGAGTTGCCCGAACTCGCCAAGCCCGAGGCGCTGAGACCGCGAGGAGGCGTCTGGTTCGGGTTGCCGGACGGGCGGCAACTCCATGTGGGCGTGACCCCCGACTTCGTGCCGCGCGAGAAGGGGCACCCGGCGCTGCGGTGCGCGGACCTCGCCGCCTTTCGGGCCCACTGCGAGACGCACGGCGTCCCTTACCGGGCGGACGAGGAGGCGGGCGTGCCCCGCGTTTTCCTGCGCGACCCCTTCGGCAACCGGCTGGAGGTCGTGCACGGGGGGCACGAAAGCGTCCCCGCCGACGCTGCCTCCTGAAGGGCCCGCCTAGAATGGGCCGCATGACGGAGACCCCCCCCCGCCGCGCCGAGGTCGAACGTGACACGCTCGTGCGCTGGCTGAACGAGTACCTCAACATCGGCGGCTACCCCGACCCCAGCCTCAACGGCCTCCAGATCGAGGGCACGCCGGTCATCCGCCGGGTCGCGGCGAGCGTGGACACCAGCGTCAAGACCCTCCAGGACGCGGCCGACAGCGGGGCCGACCTGCTGATCGTCCACCACGGGCTGTTCTGGGGCAGGCCCCTGCCGGTTGTCGGGCCGCACCGCGAGCGAATCCGCACAGCGATCATGGCCGACCTGAACCTCTACGCCGCCCACATCCCTCTCGACGCGCACCCGGAGGTGGGCAACAACGCGATGATGGCAACCGCCCTCAGCCTGCAAGACCGCCGCCCCTTCGGCGACTGGCGGGGGCACCGGATCGGGCTGGCGGGCGAGCTGCCCTTCTCCCAGAGTCTCCAGGACTTCGCCGACCGGGTGCAGAAGCTGACGGGCGAAATCTGCCTCGTCCACGGGGGCGGCGCGCCGAACGTGAGCCGCCTGGGCATCGTCAGCGGCGGTGGGGCGGGCACGGTCGCCGAGGCGGCGGCGGCGGGCCTCGACACCCTGCTCACGGGCGAGCCCGAGCACAAGCACTTCCACGACGCCTTCGAGTACGGCGTGAACGTCGTCTTCGCCGGGCATTACGAGACCGAGGTCTTCGGGGTGCGCGCCCTCGCCGCCCGGATAGAGGACGAGTTCGGGTTGCCGTGGCACTTCCTGCACCATCCGACGGGGTTGTGAGGGGGGCGGGTCGCCCGTGGCCCGTGGCCTGGAGAAGAAGAGGGCAGCGGGCTTGCTCCACACGCCACACGCCACACGCCACACACGGCGGCGAGGCTGCATGACCTCCCTTTTCGTCACCTTCGAGGGACCCGAGGGTGCGGGCAAGAGCACCCAGGTCGGGCGGCTCGCCTCGCGGCTGAAGGGGGTGGGGGCGGCGCACCTCGTCACGCGGGAGCCGGGGGGCACGGCGCTGGGGTCACGGGTGCGGGAGGTGCTGCTCGACCCGGCGCTCGACATCGATCCGCTGCCCGAATTCCTGCTGTACTCGGCGAGCCGCGCCCAGCTCGTGCGGGAGGTAATCCGGCCTGCCCTCTCACGTGGGGAGGTCGTGCTCTGCGACCGCTACGCGGACTCCAGTCGGGCGTATCAGGGGTCGGGGCGGGGGCTGGAGACTTCGCTCCTGGAGACGGTGACGCGGGAGGCGACGGGGGACCTCGTCCCCGACCTCACGGTGCTGCTCGACCTCGACCCCGCCGTGGGGCTCGCGCGGGCGGCCTCGCGCGGGCAGCCCGACCGCCTCGAACGCGCCGACCTGACCTTCCACACCCACGTCCGGGAAGGGTTTCTGGCCCTCGCCGCCCGGGAGCCGGGGCGCTTTCTGGTGCTGGACGCGACCCGCGCCCCCGACGTGCTGGAGGAAGACATCTGGGCGGCGGTGGGGGAGAGGCTGACCGTTCAGACCGGCTAGCGCGGCTCAGGGACCGTCCTCATCCGGACCGTGACGGCGCTGGAGGCCGACCTCGTTCCAGAGCCGTTCGACGGTCGCCTCCAGAGAGCTGTCGGCGGGAATGACCCGCTCGGCGACGAAGGGGAGCAGATCGCACTCCTGATACCAGCCGTGCATGGTCTCCACGCCGAACTCGCGGGCCTGAGGCCGGGTGGCATGACGGCGGACGGTCTCCTCGAAGGGGAGGTCGAAGAAGTAAAAGTGGCTTGCCGTCCCACACCCTTGCCGGAGACGCCGAAGCATCGGGCCGTAGTGCCGGGTGGACAGGATGCCTTCCAGGACGACGTGGTACCCCTGCTCCATGGCGTAGCGCACGTTCAGGTCGATGTTCTTGCCGTGCGGAACGTCGTGCTCACGCAGCAGGACACGCCGCAGGTAGTCCTGCTCCACCCAGGCCATGCCGTAGCCGTACCTTTGCCGCAGGGCGCGGGCGACCGAACTCTTCCCGCTTCCCGAATTGCCGCGCAGGACGATGAGCTGGGCCGGGGCCGTTACCGTGGCCGTCCTGGACAGTTCGCGCTCAGGGTCGTCTGGCCGCCTGCGCCGTCACGCCGGGGAGCCGCACCTCGAACACTGTGGGCCAGCGCTTGCCCGTGAGGAGCAGGGTGCCGCGCTCGGGGACAAAGGCGATGCCGTTGGGCACGTCGTCGAAGGTGAGGGGCTGCCCGGCCCGGCTCGCGGCGGCGCTGGCCTCCTGCGTCAGGGCGCCCACGTCGATCCAGGCGGTGACGTTGCCCGTCTTCGGGTCGATGCGGGCGATGCGGTTGGTGAGCCAGACGTTCGCGTAGACGCTGCCCTGCACGTACTCCAGCTCGTTGAGGTTCCGGACGGGCTGCCCGCCGTCGGTCACGCGCAGGGTGCGGGTGACGGCAAAGGTCTTCGGGTCGCGCCAGAAGAGGACGTTCGAGCCGTCACTCATGATGAGGGCCTTCCCGTCGTGAGTCAGACCCCAGCCCTCGCCCTGGTAGCGGTAGCGGCCCACCTCGCGCAGGGTCGCCGCGTCGAGGGCGAAGGCCACACCCGTGCGCCACGTGATGTGGTAGGCCACGCCGTCCAGCACCGTCACGCCCTCCCCGAAGGCGGTGGAGATGGGGGTGGGCACCCCGGCGAGCACCCGGCCCGTCCTCAGCTCGACCCGCCGCACCCCCGACTCGCCGACCTGCCCGGTGCTCTCGACGAGCGTGCCCTGGCCCACGTACTGCAAGCCCTGGGTGAACGCCGCGCGGTCGTGCCGGTAGCGGGCCGTGACACTCGGGGTGAGAAGCGCGGGCGCGGGCTGGGCCGCCGTGGTCGGGGCCGGAGTCGCCCCCACCCGGGGCAGCACGGGGCCTAGGGTGAGGGCGGCGGCAGCCAGGCAGACGGGAAGGGGAAGTCGGGCGCGCATCCTCCCCATGCTATGCGCCCTCTCTGAGGCCACGTCTTGGGGTCACGTTCACCCGCGTGGACGGCCGGGTGACCGGGACGGCGGCAAGGCGAAAGCGCCTGGAGGAAACTCCAGACGCCGGGCGGGCTGTCGTCTCCGTGCGGGAATTCAGGATTCCACGGCGGGCTTCACGAAGGCGGCGGAGTCGTAGTACGTGCGGAAGGCCTGCACCTTCTGGCCGTCGTGCTCGATCACGCTGATGCCCCGGTAGGCGATGTCCGCCCCGTCCGTGAGTTTGCCGGTCGCCTCCCACTCCATCATGCCGGTGTGGCCGTCGTCGGCGTGGTGGAAGAACTCGCTGCGGATGGTCTCGAAGTTCGCCAGGTAGCGCGTCCAGAAGTCCTGCGCCCCGTCCACGCCGCTCCACTCCTGAGTCGTCATGTTGCGCAGCGTCGTCTCGTCCGCGAAGAGTTCCACCAGGGGCGCGGGGTCGCCGCTCGCCTCGATGGTCTGAAGTCTTTCCATGAACGTCTCAGTCAGGTTCGCCATGCCCTTCACCTGACCACGTTCCCGTCCCAAATGCGAGGGGGAAATCCTGCCCGTTTTTCCTCATGAAGCCTCGGTCAAGGCTCGGGTGGCGGTGGCACGCACCGTCTCGTGCGGGTCGTCAAGGAGGAATTGGACATGGGCTGTCTCGCCCCAGCGGCCCAGCGCCCAGGCGGCGGCCTCGCGCACCTCCCAGGCGGGGTCCTCTTTCCCGGCGAGGAGAAGCGGCCAGCCCCCGGGAGCCCGGGTATTGCCCAGCACCGTCAGGGCGTTGCGGGCCATCCCCTTGCGGCGGGGGCGCAGGAAGGCCGTGCCCGCGAACCGCCGCTCGAACTCACGCTCGCCGATGCCGAAAAAGGCGCCCAGGTCTGGGTGGGCCAGTTCGGCCTGTGGCTGGAGCAACCGGGCGAGGGGCCCCGCCTTCTGCGACCACGGGCAGACCTCCGAGCACACGTCGCAGCCGAAGAGCCAGTCGCCGACTCCAGCGCGGAATTCGTCCGGGATCGGCCCCCGGTGTTCGATGGTCAGGTACGAGACGCAGCGCCGCGCGTCGATGGCCCGGTCGTCCCCGATGGCGTTCGTCGGGCAGGCGGCCACGCAGCGGAAGCAACGCCCGCAGCGGTCGGGGTGGGCCACGTGCGTTTCCCCGAAGGGCAGGTCGGTGAGCAGCACCGCCAGCGTCACGAAAGCGCCCAGCCGCGTGCTGACGTTCATCCCCGATTTGCCGCGCCAGCCCAGGAAAGCGCCCGCCGCAAAGAGGCGCTCCATCACCGGGCCGTGGTCCACGTATCCGCGTGCCTTCACCCCCAGCCCGGCCGCCTCCTCCTCCAGCCGGGTCAGCACGGGCTGGAGCTGGTCGTGATAATCGGGCGTCCAGGCGTAACGCGCGACCCGCCCCACCCGCACTCCCCCAGCCGGGACGGGCGGTTCCTCAAAGGCGTGTGAGACGCCGAGCACGAGGACGCTGCCCGCCCCCTCCAGCCGGGAGGACGGGTCCGAGCGGGCCGGGAGCTGCCGTTCCAGGTAAGCCATCCCCGCGTGCCGCCCCGCCCCCAGCCACCCGGCGTACTCCTCCACCGAGGCCGCCGGAACCTGCGCTGGAGCCCACCCTACCGCGTCCGCCCCGAGGAACACGGCGAGGTCGGAGAGGAGTTCGGCAGCGTTCACGGGGGGAGTATGGCGCGGCAACGGGAGGGGAAAAGAGAGCGTTGGCGGGCGGGATACCCGGGGCAAAAAATCCC
Organism: Deinococcus aestuarii; assembly: GCF_018863415.1. Taxonomy (NCBI): domain Bacteria; kingdom Thermotogati; phylum Deinococcota; class Deinococci; order Deinococcales; family Deinococcaceae; genus Deinococcus; species Deinococcus aestuarii. The sequence goes on from NZ_JAHKSN010000026.1 coordinate 6,807, forward strand.
TCCCCCTTGACTTGCAAAGCTGCGAAGCAGAGGGGGGAGGTGAGGTGGGGGTAAGCGGGCCGGGCGGCCCAAGACCAATGGGATGTCCAGGCCGTCTTCCTCGGGCCGCGCTGGTGGCCGTTTGCGTTTCCCCCTCCCAACCTCCCCCACGAGGGGGACTCGCAGAGCTGCGTAGCAGAGGAGCTGAAAGGAGGCGGCCCCCTACTTCCCGAACGTTCCCGCCCGCACGACCACGAGGTTCGCCGGGTTCACGTATTTCCGCAGGGCATCCCGCGCCATCTCGGGAGTGACGGCCTTGAGCTTCGTCTCGAAGTCGGCGCTGAAGGCGTAGGTGCGGCCCAGGTAGAGCTGGCGGGCGAGGCCGGAGGCGAGGTTGCCGTCGTCGCTGCGGGCCACGCGCGTCTCCTGAAGGATGGCGGACTTGGCGGCCTCGATCTCCTGCGCGGTGAAGCCGTCTTTCAGGGCGCGGTCGAGTTCCTCGCGCATGGCGGTGGCGACCTGCCCCGTCACGTTCGGGTTGAAGATCGCGTAGGTCGTGAAGTTCCCCTTCTCGTCCTCGCTGGAGACGCTGACGCCGCCGCCCGCCCCGTAGCTCAGGCCCTCCTTCTGCCGCAGCCGGTTGAAGAGCCGCGAGTCGGTGCCCGAGCCGAAGACCCGCATGGCGACGGTGAGGGCCGCGTAATCGGGGTTGTCGTCACGCAGCGGGAAGGCCAGCCGCGCGAGGTAGATCGCGTTCGCCTTGTCGAGCACGTTCAGCACGAGATCCTGCGCCTTCGGGTTCGTCAGCGGCAGGATCACCCGCTGATAGGGCACGCCGCTCGTGAAGCCGCCCAGCATCTCGGGAATCGCCGCCCGCACCGTCGCCGGGTCGAAGTCGCCCACGACGGAGACCTGCGCCCTGGCCGCCCCCCAGACCCGGCGGTAGTAATCCTGCACCTGCGCCAGCGTCACGGCCCGGGTGTCCGCGATCTCCTCGTCGAGGGTGGGGACGTAGGTCAGGTCACCCCGCTTGGCACCCGCGGGCATGAAGGCCCGCCCGAGCGCCTGGCTGGCGACGGTCTCGGGGTCGCTGCGCCCGGACTCCAGGCTGTCGAGGCTCGCCTTCTTGATCTCCTCGAACTCGCCCTGCGGGAAGGTGGGCTCGCGCAGCACCTTGCGCGCGAGGGCGAGCGCTTCCGGCAGGTTCTTGCGGTCGGTGCTCACCCGCACGGTAGCGCCCGTCGCGCTGCCCGTCACGCTCAGACGGGTGCGGATGGCCTCCAGGCGGTCGGCGAGCTGTTGCCGGGTCAGGCCCGTGCTGCCGCGCGTGAGCAGGGGCGCGATGAAGTCCGCCGCGTCCTTGCCCGTGCGGGCGGTGTCGGGGTTGCCGAAGTTCAGGCTGAGGACGAACTCCACCCGCTCGCCGCGCGTCTTCTTGGGCAGCAGGGCCACGTCCGCCCCCGCCACCTTCTCGCGGGTGACCCGGGCCTCCAGCGCGGCGGGCTCGGGGGAAATCGTCTCACCCGCCGCGAGGCCCTGCCGTCCCTGGTAGCCCTTCAGGACCTCGGCGGCGCTCGGCGCGGGGGTGATCGTCACCCGGTCGGGCTGCGCGGTCGGCAAGAAGGTGCCCAGGGTGCGGTTCGTGGGCTTGAGGTATGCCGCCGCCACCCGCTGCACGTCGGCGGGCGTCACCTTCTCTATGTCGTCGCGCAGCTTGAAGAGCAGCCGCCAGTCGCCCGCCGCGATGTACTCGGAGAGGGTCACGCCGACCTCCTCCGGCTTGGTGAGGAGCTGCTCGTAGCCGCTCACCACCCGGGTGCGGACGCGCGCCACATCTTCCTCCGTGAAGGGCGTCTTGCTGGCCCCCTCCAGCGTGGCGAGCAGGGTCGCCTGGGCGGGGGCCAATTTGTCGTCCTTGCCCAGGATGGCGCCGTACATCATCAGGCCCGGGTCGGTCGCGCTGTTCGTGAGGCTGCCGATGGCGGTCGCCTGCTTGGTCTGCACCAGGGCGCGGTAGAGCCGCCCGGCGGGCTCGTCGGCGAGAATCTGGTCGAGCACCATCAGCGCGGGCATGTCGGGGTGGCGGATGCTGGGCATGTGGTACGCCGCCAGCAGGATTTGCTCGTCGCCCACCCGGCGCACAGTGACGCTGCGCTCGCCGTCCTGCGGGGGCTCGGCCGTGTACAGCGGCGGCAGGGTGCGCCACGGGCGGCGGACGCTGCCGAAGCTCCCGGCGATCAGCCGCAGTGCCGCATCCGGCTCGAAGTTCCCGGCCAGCGTCACCACCGCGTTGTCGGGCTGGTAGTACCGCTGGTAGAAGGCCTGGAGGCGGTTGATCGGCACGTTCTCCACGTCCGAGCGGTTGCCGATGGTGCTATTGCCGTAGTTGTGCCAGTCGAAAGCGACCGATTGCGTCTGCTTGAGGAGGAGCCGCAGCGGGCTGTTCTCGCCGGACTCGAACTCGTTGCGCACGACCGTCATCTCGGTCTTGAGGTCCTCGGCGCTCACCCGCGAGTTCACCATGCGGTCGGCCTCCATGCGGATGGCCCAGGCGAGGTTGTCGCCGGTGTTCGTCATGGTCTCGAAGTAGTTCGTGCGGTCCTGGCTCGTCGTGCCGTTGAAGTCGGCCCCGCGCTTGCCGAGCTGTTCGAGGATGTTGCCGCTCCTCTGCGTGCCCTTGAAGACCATGTGCTCCAGCAGGTGCGCCATACCCGTCTCGCCGTAGCCCTCGTGGCGGCTGCCCACGAGGTACGTCACGTTCAGCGTGAAGGTCGTCTTCGACGTGTCGGGGAAGAGGAGCACCCGCAGCCCGTTGTTCAGGCGATACTCGCGCACACCCTCGACCTCGGTCACGAAGGTCACGCCCGCGGGTAGGGTCGGGCGGGCGGCGGGCGTACTCGGTGCGGCGGGGGTGGCGGTCGGGGGAGCCGTCTGCGCGAGGGCAACTGGGCCCGTCAGCAGCGCGAGGGTGAGGAGCAGGCTACGGCGAGGAGACAGGGTTCGCATGGGTCCTCCGGGGCAGGGGTGGGGCGGGACTGTGCCCACGAGCCTACCGCCTCGGCGGATGAGCTGCGCGGGTGAAGGCACGTTCCACGGGTCGAGCGTGGGGTGGGCTCCAGTCCCGCCCGCCACAGGAAGTCACTCCCGCCACAGGAGAGGAGGCCCGGAGCGCGCTGCCCGAGCCTCCCCAGCGCCGACCCCGTCCCGCTACCGCGTGAGCTCGCCCGCCGCCGCCTCGTCCACGAACCACACCGGGTCGCGCACGCCCGCCACCGGGTAGTCGACCTCGCCCGCCGTCACCTGACGCAGCACGCCCGCCTTGCCCGCCCCGGTCACGAGGAGCCAGCGCTCCCGCGCCGCGTTGATCTCGTCATAGGTGAAGGTCAGCCGCCCGGTGTCGAGCCTCGGCACCCAGTTCGCCGCGACCCGCCCGCCCGCCGTCAGCGCCGCCGTGCCGGGGAAGAGGCTCGCGGTGTGCCCGTCGTCCCCCATGCCCAGCAGCACCACGTCGAGCCGTTCGGGGAGCAACGCCGCGTACGCGCTCGCGGCCTCCTCCAGCGGGCGGCGCTCGCCCTCCATGCGGTGAATCTGGGGTTTCGGGATGGGCACATGACGGAGCAGCTCGTCGTGCGCGAGGCGGAAGTTGCTCTCCGAATTGTCCGGCCCCACGCTCCGCTCGTCACTGAAGTAAACGTGGACGAACTCCCAGGGCACATCCGTCATCTCTCTCAGAGAGCGATACATCAGCTTTGGCGTGCTGCCCCCTGAGAGGGCAACGTGGAAGGCGCCGCGTGCCTGCGCGGCCTCCCGCGCGGCCCCGGCGAAGGCTTCGGCGGCGGCCTGCGCGGTGGCCTCGGGCGAGGGAAAGACGCGGAGGTTCATCGCCTCCTCCCCGCGCCCCTCATGCCCTCCCCTCCAGGCTCCCCTTCGCCAGGGTCCACGCGCGCTCGAACACCTCGCGGCGCTCGGGGCGGGCCATCACGCGGGCCAGCCCCTCGGCGAGGGTCATGCGCGGTACGTTGATCTCGGTCGCGCGGGTCATGCCCGGCCACTCGCAGCGGGTGCGGGCGATGTCGCCCTCCGAGGCCGCCAGCGAGAAATGCACCCCCTCGCCGATGAGTTCCACGCTGCACAGGTCGCCGTTCTCGCGTCCGCAACGGGCGGGGCGGAAGTCGGCGCCGCTCAGGTCGCGCCAGCCCAGCGTGCTCGCCACCCACCCCGCGAAGAGGCGGGCGGGCAACTCGTTCCTCCCCGCGTAGCGCACGACCAGGCGGTCCACCTTCGGCAGTTGCCGCGCGGCGTCGGGCGAGTCGAAAAGCTGCGCCAGCGCCTCCCGCCACCCCGCCGAACGGCTCCACCCCAGGTCGGCCAGCGCGTAGTGCCGCGCCGGGGGAATGTCGAGCGTCAGGCTGTCGGCGATGACCTGATCGGCGATGTCGGTCAGCTCGCGCAACAGCACCCCCTCCGGCTTGGTGTCCGCCCCCCACCACACGTGGTTGACGGTCGCCGGGCGCAAGAGGGGCAGGATCGCCCCCTGAAGCTGCTCGGGGCTCGCCTCCAGCGTCAGCCGCTCGATGTACAGCCCGCCCCGCTGCGGCACCAGGCTCGCCTGCACGACGACCTCCTTCTGCCCGTCCATCACCCCGATGATCTGCCGCCCCGCGTAGCGCCCCTCCAGCCCGGCCAGCGCCTCCTCCACCCGCTCCCGGTGACGCCTTACCGTCAGCGCCACGATGTTGCCGGTGTACGCCCGCGTCTCCACGTCCGTCTGCGCCCACAGCTCGTCCAGGGTGGCCTGCGCCCGCTGGACCTTGGTCTCGACGGGACCGAGGGGACGAAGGTCGGTGGCGGTGGTCATGTCGCACCTCCAGGTTGGGGCCCTGCACTTCTGGTGAGGCCATCAGCCGTCAGCAGACAGCTTTCAGCCAGACTGTTTTTGCTGACGGCTGACGGCTGACCGCTGAAAGCTCCCCTCACAACCTCCTCCAGCGCCGGTCCGGCCCGATCTGCTCGTCCGCCGCGTCGGGGCCCCAGGTTCCGGCCGGGTAGTTGGGGAATTCGGGGGCCGCCGTGCCGTCCCAGGCCTCCAGAATGCCCGAGACGATCTGCCAGGCGTGGTCCACCTCGTCCTCGCGCGGGAAGAGGGTCGCGTCGCCGAGCATGGCATCGAGGAGCAGGCGGGAGTACGGGCTTTCGAGCTGCGCCCCGAAGGCGTCGTAGCGGAAGTCCATCACGACCTCGCGCAGCACCATCTCCTGCCCCGGCGACTTGGAGGAGAACTTGAGGCTCACGCCCTCGTCGGGCTGGATGCGGAAGGCGAGCACGTTGCGCTCCAGGCCGCCGGGGAAGATGCCCAGCGGTGGGCGCTTGAAGACGACGGCGATCTCGGTGACCTTTTTCGGCAGCCGCTTGCCCGTCCGCAGGTAGAAGGGGACTCCCTGCCAGCGCCAGTTGTCGATCTCCAGCTTGGCCGCGACGTAGGTGGGCGTGGTGCTGCCCGGCTTCACGTTGGGTTCCTCGCGGTAGCCGGGAACCTCCTCGCCGTAGAGGGTGCCGGGGCCGTACTGCCCGCGCACGGCGACCTTTCCCACCCGGCCGCGCGGAATGGGCTTGACCGCCCGCAAGACCTTCACCTTCTCGTCGCGGATGGCGTCGGCGTCGAAGGCGGCGGGGGGCTCCATCGCGGTCAGGGCGAAGAGCTGCATCAGGTGGTTTTGCAGCATGTCGCGCACCACCCCGGCCTCCTCGTAGTACCCGGCGCGGCCTTCCAACCCCAGGTCCTCGGCGGCGGTGATCTGCACGTGGTCCACGTACCCGCGGTTCCACAGCGGCTCGAAGATCGAGTTCCCGAAGCGGATCGCCATCAGGTTCTGCACCGTCTCCTTGCCGAGGTAGTGGTCGATGCGGTAGACCTGCGACTCGTCCCAGACGCGGTGGATGGTGTCGTTCAGCTCGCGGGCGCTTTGCAGGTCGCGCCCGAACGGCTTCTCGATCACGATGCGCCGCCACCCCTCCGACTGGTCGGCCAGGCCGAGGCGCCCCAGCCCGTTCGAGATCGGCTCGAAGAGGCTGGGCGGCGTGGAGAGGTAAAAGAGCGCGTTCTTGCGCCCGCCGTGCGCCTCCTCGGCCCGGTCGAGTTCCCGGCCCACGAGGTCGTACACCTCGTCGCCGCCGAAGTCGCCGAACTCGTAGTACAGCAACTCGCGGAACTTCTCCAGCGCGCCGGGCTGCGGGGCGTCCGTCTCCTTGCTGGATTTGAGGGCCTCGACGGCGAAGTCCTTGAAGGCCTCGTCCGTCATCTCCTGGCGGCCCACCCCGACGATGTTGAAGGCACTCCCGAGCAGCCCGTCTTGCCACAGCCCGAACACGGCGGGGAGGAGCTTGCGCCGCGCGAGGTCGCCCGTCACGCCGAAGATCACCAGGGTGGCGGGTTCGGGCGCGCGGCTGCGGCGCATCAGGGCGCGGAAGGGGTTTTGCCCGTCGGCGCCCGCCCCCGCGCCGGGGGTGCGTTTGCGGCTCTTGCGGGCGGGCGGGGCGGCGGAGAGCTGGCTCTGGTCGAGGTCGTCGTTGCGCACGGCCTCCTTTGTCCGGACGGCGCGGCGCACGCTCCCGGTCGTGGGTTCGGCCGCCTCCGGCGCCCCGGTTTTTTTCCGTCCGCGCGTCACGCGTCCCCCGTCACGCGCTGCTGCCCGGTCTCGCCGAGCTGCCGCGCCTCACCCGTGCTGTCGGTGGACGGCTGGGCCGTCTCCACCGGGATGTTCTGCGGCGCGGCGGCGGTGGGGTGCTCGCCGGGCTGCACCTCGGGCACGACCGACTCCTGGCGGGTCTGTTCGAGCAGCTTGACCGCGTGCCCGCCAAAGGCCCGCCGCATGGCGGAAAGCATCTGCCCCGCGTAGCTGACCTCCTGCTGCGAGCGGAAGCGCATCTGGGTCGAGAGGGTGATCACCGGGGTGGGCACCCCCAGCTCGATGGAATCGATGACCGTCCAGCGCCCCTCGCCCGAGTCGGCCACGTAGTCCGAAAGCTGCGAGAAGTCGGCCTGGTTCTTCAGCGCCTCGGCGGTGAGGTCGAGCAGCCACGAGCGGATCACCGAGCCGTGGCGCCAGAGTTCGGCGATCTGCGCCATGTCGAGCCCGAACTCCTGTTTGGCGTGCAGCAGCTCGAAGCCCTCCGCGTAGGCCTGCATCATCCCGTACTCGATCCCGTTGTGGACCATCTTGACGTAGTGGCCCGAGCCCACGGGTCCCATGCGGCCCCAGCCCCTATCCGGCGCTGGGGCGAGGACTTCCAGCACGGGCCGCAGCCGCTCGACGGCCTCCTCCGGGCCGCCCACCATCATCGCGTAGCCCTCCGTCAGGCCCCACACGCCGCCCGAGGTGCCCACGTCCACGAAATGGATGCCCCGGCGCGCCAGCTCCTCGCCCCGGCGCATGGTGTCCTTGAAGTTGGAGTTGCCCCCGTCGACGATGATGTCTCCGGGAGAGAGCCGCCCCGCCAGGTCGTCGATGACCGACTGGGTGATCATTCCCGACGGCACCATCACCCACACGGCCCTTTGGCCCGGCTCGCCGAGGGCCGCGATCAGCTCCTCCACCGTGCGGGCGCCCTGCGCACCTTCGGCCTCGACCAGGGCCACGTTCTCCTCGTTGCGGTCGTAGCCCACCGCCTGCTGGCCGCCGCGTGTCAGGCGCAGCACCATGTTGCCGCCCATCTTGCCCAGGCCGATCATGCCGATCTTCATAGGAGACCTCCCCGGCGCCGGGAGGGAGCCCGGAAGCGCTTCCAGCCCCCAGCACCTGATGAGGGGCATCATACGCGCGGCCCACACGGCGTTTCCCTTCCTGAATGGGAGGTTTAGATGCGGCCCGGCGCCCGCGTTCAGCCCGGCTCGCTCAGCACTCGCCCCCCGCCTCACGCACCTGTTCACGTGTCAGGCCCTGATACCGCTCGGTGAGGCGCGCGGCGAGGAGAGGGTCTTGCCGGTAGTGCCGGAAGGCGTCCTCTTCAAGCCGGAGCCGGGCGGGGTACTCCCCGATACCGCACTGCACCATGAAGAGCAGGCAGGGCTGCCCCGTCTGCGGATGCCGCCCCAGCGTGAGGCGCAGGTCCTGGAAGCTGAGTTCGTCCCGCAAGTCCCAGAGGTCCACGGTTGCCTCCCCTCCAGCTACCTCTTGCGCCGCGCCGCCTTCGCCGCCTCACGCGCCACTTTCTTCTCCTCCTGCTGCCGCTTCTGCATCTCGCGGCCCATGTCCTCCATCAGTTGCGCGCCCTGGGCGTCTACCTGGCGCTGGAGTTCGAGCAGGGTGGAGGCGACCATGTTGTGCAGGATGCGCTCGATGGGACGCCGGACCCAGTTGTAACGAACCCGGCCATTCAAGGTGAGGGTGACCTCCGTGCCCCCCGGCATCGCCTTGAAGTTCCAGCCCTGGGTGAGCTTTTCCAGCGGCCCGACGTTGCGGACGCTCTCCCAGCCGCCGCGCAGGGGCGCTTGGAGCTGCCCGTACTTCGCCGTGAACGAGAGGCCCAGCAGCCGCCGCGAGAACTTGAAGCGCACGAGGACGTTGTTCGCCAGCCGCCCGTCCCCGCCCTGGTACTCCGCCCGCACGAGGTTGGGGTCCCACCTGACCCGGCGCCTCGGCTCCAGCGCCAGCCGGTACAGCACGTCCGGGCGCGACCGCACCACGATGCTCTGCCTGATGTTGATGGGTTCGGCCATGTCGGGGGTCAATGTAGCGCGCGGCCCCTGGCCTGTCGCTTGTGGAGGGGTTCTCTCCAGGCGATAGGCCAAGGGCCACAAGCCCCTCAGTCCAGGTACTCCCGCGCCCGCAGGTGGTTCGCCCGCAGGTTGAATCTCTCGGCGTACTTCACGCCCGCCAGGCGCCCGGCCCCCGCGCGGCCCTCGCGGAACTGCTCGGCAGTCCAGCCCCACTTGTAAAAGTCGCGGTAGTAACCCGCCACGTCCTCGGCGGCCTCGAAGGTGTCCGTCGTGTCCACAAAGACTTCCGGGTAGGGGCTGGCGGGGGCGTAGTACTGGTAGAAGCGCACGGGCTCGCGCCACGCCTCCAGCCGGGTCACGTCCTCGCCGCTCTCGACCGCCTCGTCGCCGCTGAGGTCGGGGGCGGGGGGCATGGTGGCGCCGCCGCCCGACTCGTTGACGATCTTGGGGATGCGGGCGAGCGTGATCGCGTCGAAGGCGATCTTGGCCGTCATGCGGTGGTCGGGGTGGGGGTGGTCGTCGCTCCAGGTGATCACGGCGTTGGGGCGGAACTGCGCGTACAGTCGGGCGAGTTGCAGGGCCTCCGTGCGCCCGCCCGTCATGCGGCTGTCCCCCAGGTCGAAGAAGTGGTACCGGGCCCCGATCCGGTCCGCCACCCACGCCCCGTGCTCGCGGCGCACCCGCGTGACCTCCTCGTGCGAGGCGTCCCCAAACTGCGACGCGAGTTCCCCCAGCGTCGTCCACACCAGCAGCACCTCGTCGCCGCGCGCCGCGTGTTTGCTCAACGTGCCGATGCATCCGATCTCGTCGTCGGGGTGGGCAAAGACGGCCATGATTCGCATGGGCCCAAGGATAGGGGTTGTCGGTGGTGAGGTGTGGACGAGCCGGAGCACCAGCCTCCTCAGCGACTTCCACATCCTGCTACCTCAGGAACCGAATCCGCAGCGGATAGCGGTACCCCCGCCCCTGATTCACCCGGATCACCGCGAAAAGCATCACCACCAGCGGAAAGGCCCACAGCACCAGCCCCAGCGGAATGAAGAGGGCGAAAAACGCCGCCAGCGAGCCGAAGAGGGCGAAGACGCCGAGGTCGGGCGAGCCCGCCGCCGCGCCGAAGGCCCCGCCGATCAGCCCCAGGCTGACCAGGGCGAAAAACAGCAGCCCGAACACGAGCGAGTACAGCCACACGCTGAGCTGGAAGTTCAGCGCCTCCTTGCCCTGGTCGTCGAGGACCCGGCTGCGGTCGCGGTAGGCGAGCCAGGCCGCGAGCGGCCCCAGCACGTTGCCCAGCACGGGCAGCACGAAGCCCAGCAGCGGCGAGAGGTGGATCAGCAGCGCGGGCGTCCGCTCGGCCTCGGGGATCAGGGGGACGGGCGGCGGACGAGACGCCGGGGGGAGGTGCATATCCTTGACAGTACGGGGCGTGGCTCCCTACAGTTCCGGGGTTATGACCCGGCCCGGCGGCAAACCCCCCTTCCGCAAGTCCGCCGCCCAGAAGGCGCAGGACGCGGCGCGGGACCTGCTGCCCATCAAGGCCGGAATCCAGCCCGACCAGCCCATCGCCGGGGAACTCGTGGACCTCTACAGCGACGGCGCCTGCGACACGGCGGCAGGGCACGGCGGCTGGGCCACCATCCTGAAGTACCGGGGCCAGGAACTCGTCCTCAGCGGCCACGAACGGGACACGACGAACAACCGCATGGAGCTGCGCGGCCTCCTCGAAGGGCTCCGGTCCCTCAAGCGCCCCTGCCAGGTCCGCGTGGTCACCGACAGCCAGTACCTCCGCAAGGCCTTCACCGACGGCTGGATTCTGAAGTGGCAGCGCAACGGCTGGCGAACGGCGGGGGGCGAGCCCGTCAAGAACCGTGAGCTGTGGGAAGAGCTGATCGAGCAGGCGAGGAAGCACGCCCTCACCTTCGTCTGGGTGCGCGGCCACGACGGGCACGAGGAGAATGAGCGGGTGGACAAACTCGCCGTGGGGGAGCGCAAGAAACTCAGGGGCGGGTGAGGAAGCAGCGGGAGCGCGCTCTGTCCCGGCGGGAACGAACGGGCATCACCCTGACCTCGGCGTGTCGGGGGTCCGTTGCTGCGTCCCTCCCCAACTAGAGCGGTGTCGAGGCGGTGAACTTCCACCCCTCCCGTCTGCTGACCGCCCGACCAGGACGCGATGGGCACGGTCGGCACGCTCGTCCTCCCTCAGTCGGCAGACACGTTCAGGCGCGCAAGGACCCGGCCGCCCGGGCTGCGCCCCCGCTGTGACCGAGCTGTTGTCGTCCGGGCGACTCGCCCACGGACCCCGCCGTACTGCTGTGCGAACGGGACGAAAAAGCCCCTCCAGCACGTTCCCGCCTGTCACCCTGTCAGAACCGGGGCGCCCAACTGACCTCCCGGCATCTCCTCACAGCGTCCGGTCTACACTGACTGTCCATGTCCCCCTCATCTTCACCTCTTCCGGCCTCCGGCTGGAGAACCTTTCTCGCGTTGTGGGGCTCGCAGTCAGTCAGCCGGGTGGGCGGCGCGGTGGCATACTTCGCCCTGATCATCTATCTCGCGCAGACCCTGTATCCCGGCGAGGCTCAGAAGGCGCAGCTCGCCCTGGCGACGGGCGCGGTGTTCATCCTCTCCACGTCGCTTGCCGTGATTCTCGCGCCACTCACGGGCTCGCTCGCCGACCGCCACGACCGCAGGCGGGTGATGCTCGTGTGCGACACGCTCTCCGGCGTGGTGACCCTCGCCGTGGCCGCGCTGATGCTCACCACCGTCCTGCCGCTGTGGGCGCTGCTCCTCTACGTCGCCGTCACCCAGACCCTCGACATCACGCACGAGGCCGCCTTCGAGACGAGCTACGCGATGCTGCTGCCCGACGAGACCCTCACGCGCGCCAACGGCATGATGCAGACCACCCGCACGCTGAGCTACCTGATCGGCCCGGCCCTCGCCACCCTCCTGATCGGCTTGCCGGCCCTGCTCGCGCGGGGGGGAGGGGGGGGCTGGCTCGCCTCGCTGCGTGACGGGGTGCCCTTCGCGCTCGCCGTGGACGGCCTGAGTTTCCTGGTGGCCGCCGCCGTGCTGACCCGCCTGCACATCCCCAGCCCGCCCCCCGCCGAGAGCCACGGGGGCGCCGCCGCGAACGTGAGGGCCGACACCCGCCTGGGCTGGACGTACCTGCTGCGCCGCCCACCCCTGCTGCACCTGCTGATCGTCTTCGCGGTGCTCAACCTCGCGCTCGCCGCCATCCCGAGCTATCAGGTCCTGCTGGCCCGCTTCACCCTCGCGCCCGACCTGGAGGCCCGTGGCATGAGCTTCACCGCCGCCCTCGCCATCATCCAGACGGCCACGAGCGCGGGCATGTTCCTCGGCGGGCTCGCCATCTCTGCGTGGGGGGGGCTGAGGCGGCAGAGGTATCTCGGCATCTTCGTCCCCCTCGGGCTGATGGGGCTGGGGCTGCTCGGGGTGGGGCTCTCGAACCACCTGTACGTCACGGCGGCGGCCCTCGCCCTCACCGTCTTTCTGATGCCGGTGGCGACCGCCCACAGCGGCGGCATCTGGCAGGCGCAGGTGCCCCGCGAGATGCAGGGCCGGGTCTTCGCCGTGCGCCGCTTCGTCGCGCGCTTCACCGCCCCGCTCGGCATGGGCCTGATCAGCCTCCTCTCCACGAGGTTGCCGCCCGCCCCGGTCATCGCCGCCCTCGGCGTGCTCGTCGCCCTCCTCGCCGCCCTGCAACTGCTCAACCCCGCGATGCGCCGCCTGGATGACCGCGAGTACCTGGAGGGGCTGGCGGGGGTACGGGCGGGGGACTGAGAACGGTAGGAGAATATAATTCTGGCGACGGCTTTTGAAAGCGTGCAGTCGCTTTTCTTGTGCATACTGTCTGCATGGCCTACGTCTCGCTAGATACGACAAAAATTTATAATTGGGCAAGCTTCCATAAAATATGTGCCGAAGCCTTCGGATTTCCGGACTTTTACGGTCAAAACATGAGTGCCTGGGTCGATTGCCTCACGTACCTGCATGAGGGAGATGGAATGTCTCGCTTCATATTGGGCGAGGGAGAGCATCTTTTTGTTCTTCTTTTAGATTTTGAGGCGTTCAATCAAAGGGTGCCGGATATTGCGGAAGCTCTCTTGAGTTGCACAGCCTTTGTCAACCGGCGCTACCTGGAGCAGAAGGAGATGCCGCGTCTGGCCCTCGTCTTGCAGTAAGTAGTGCTCTGTAGCATTGCCGAGCAAGAGTCGATAGCAAGTGGTCAGTCGAGGGGAAAAGCCCAACGCTGACCACTTCCCACTCACCATTGACCCTTCCTACCCCTGCCGCTCCAGCCACCCCGCCAGCCACGGCAGTTTCTCGCTGACCTTCTCCCTCATGCCGCCCCAGTAGCGGCGCGACCAGCCCTCCAGGGTGCGCTGCTTGCCCCGCGCGACGGCCAGCGCCCCCTCGGGCACGTCCTCGTGAAGGGTGCTGCCCGCCGCGACGAAGGCGGCGTCACCGACCTCGCGCGGGGCGATCACCGTCGAGTTGGAGCCGATGAAGACGCCCGCGCCGATCCGGGTCTGGTGCTTGTTCACCCCGTCGAAGTTGGCGACGATGGTCCCGGCCCCGATGTTCGTCTCCGCGCCGACCGTCACGTCGCCCAGGTAGGCGAGGTGCCCGGCCTTGACGCCCCCCTCCAGCCGGGCGTTCTTCGTCTCCACGAAGTTGCCGACGTGGACCCCCTCCGCCAGCACCGTGCCGGGCCGCAGCCGGGCGAAGGGGCCGACGTCGCTGCCCGCGCCGACCCGCGCGCCCTCCAGAACGCTGTGAGGTTTGACGACTACGCCTGCCTCCAGCACGGAGTCGGTCACCACGCTGTAGGCGCCGAGGGTCACGCCGTCGGCCACCCGCGTCCCCCCGCGCAGGATCACGCCCGGCTCGACCGTCACGTCGCGGCCCAGGGTCACCGTGTCCTCAATGCGGGTGGTGTCGGGGTCTTGTAGGGTGACCCCCGCCCGCATATGCGCGGTGTTGATGCGGCGGCGCAGGATGGCCTCGGCCCCGGCGAGCCCGGTGCGGTCGTTCGCACCCATCACCTCGTCGGGGTCGCTCAGACGGAAGGCGCGGACCCGCGCACCCTCGCCCCGGTACAGCTCCAGCAGGTCGGTGAGGTAATACTCGCCCGCCGCATTGTCGTCCGTGATGCGCCGGGCGAGGTCAGGGGCGCGGCCGTCCATCACGTACACGCCGGAGTTGAACTCGCGGACCGCCCTCTCCTGTGGCGTGGCCGCCTTCTCCTCCACGATGCGCTCCACGTCGCCCTGCGCGTCCCGGATGATCCGCCCGTACCCGGTCGCGTCGGGCAGCTCGCCCGTCAGGATCGTGAAGGCCGAGCCGTGGGAGCGGTGGTCCGCGAGGAGGTCACGCAGCGTCTCCGTGCGCAGCAGCGGTGTGTCGCCGTACAGCACGAGGAGGTCCGCCCCGTCCCCCGGCAGCGCCTCCGCCCCGCACAGAAAGGCGTGCCCGGTGCCGAGTTGCCGCTCCTGCCGGGCGAAACGCACGCCCGTGTCCGCCAGCGCCGCCTCGACCTGCCCGGCCCCGTGCCCGGTCACCACGACCACGTTCCGCGCGCCCAGCTCCTGCGCGGCCTTCACGGCCCAGGCCACCATCGGGCGGCCCGCCACCGGGTGCAGCACCTTGGGCAGCGCCGACCTCATGCGGGTGCCCTGCCCCGCCGCGAGAATCACCACGTCCAGCGGACGATTGTTGTCAGTCATACCTTGTCACCTGTCGGGAGCCAGTGTAAGGCAAGCGGTCAGCTTTCAGCGATCAGCCGTCAGCAAGGAGGAGGGCGGCGCCCCGATTCTTCCCGGACCCGCCGCCCTTCCCCCTTTTGTGCTGAAAGCTGACCGCTGACGGCTGAAAGCTCCCGTGCTACCGCGTATTCGGCCGATTCCGCAGCCTCAGCAGCAACACGATGCTGGCGATGATCAGCGGGAAGCTGATGAGGTGCGTGTCCGTCCACAAGCCGATGCCGGGGGCCTGGAGGCCCTGACTCAGGTAGGACTTGATCGCCAGGGGGTTGAGGCGGAAGGTCTCCTCGAACCCGGCGCGCAGGATGGAGTACCACAGCCAGAACTGCCAGAAGGCCCAGCCCGCCTTGCGCGAGCGCAGCCAGAAGTACGAGGCGACCGCCAGGATGATCCCGATGAACACCCCGTAGAGCTGGGTGAAGTGGACGGGGGCCGTCATCACGATCTGCCCGCCGATCTCCTGGCAGTAGCGTGAGAGGTCCATGTCGGGGTTGGGATTGGGCACGCACATGCCCTCGTGGAAGGCGCGTGCCGAGTCGGGCCAGCGGTAGCCGATGGGCCACCCGGTCACCCGGCCCACCGTGTCCGTGCCGTTCATGATGTTGCCGATGCGCCCGCCGATGATCCCGAAGGCCACGCCGGGCACGCACAGGTCGGCGTACTCGTAGAAGTTCAGCCGGTAGCGCCGGGTGTAGTAGATCAAGACCAAGATGCCGCCGATGAGGCCGCCGTGGATCGAGATACCGCCCTGCCGGAGGTTGATGATGTCGAGGAGCACGCGCGGGAAGGGGATGTTCGCGAACTGCTCCCACGAGGTGAGGACGAAGACCAGCCGGGCGCCGACGAGGCCCCAGATGATCATCCACAGGATCATGTCGTTGAAGAGGTCGACGTTCAGGCCGCGTTGCCGGGCCATCCGGGTCCCCACCCACACGCCTGCGACGATGCCGAGCGTGATCAGCACGCCGTACCAGGCAACCGTGAAATTGCCGATCTGAAGGAAAACTGGGTCCATAAGCCGTCAGGCAGTCTAAGCCCCCGGACCCTCCCCGGACCTCTCGCCAGCAAAAACCCGGCCACGGGAGCCGGGTGGGGGAGGGCCGGTGGCCTCAGGTGCCGAGCGGGGCGCCCCCGTCGGTGGGGTCCTCCACGGGCCGGACACGGAACACGCGGGAGAGGAGCACCCCCAGTTCGTAAAGGGCGTAGAGCGGCAGGGCCACGAGCAGCATGTTCATGGGGTCGGGCGTGGGCGTGATGACGGCGGCCAGCAGCAGCACCCCGACGAGGGCGATCCTCCAGGCCCGGCGCAGCATCACGTGGTTGACCAGCCCGATGCGCGTCAGGATCACCGCCAGGATGGGCAGCTCGAAGGCCAGCCCGAAGGCGACGAGGAAGGTCGTCACCGTGCCGATGTAGTTCGAAAGGCTCTGCATCTGCTCGACGGCGCCGCCCAGGAAGTCGAGCAGGAAACGCACCATCGCGGGCAGCACGAACGTGTACCCGAAGGCCGCCCCCAGCACGAAGGACAGCCCCGCCCCCACGATGAAGGGCAGCGCCCAGCGCCGCTCGTGGGGGTACAGCCCCGGCGCGATGAAGGCCCAGACCTGCCACAGGATCAAGGGCAGCGCCAGCGCCAGCCCCGCCCAGAAGGACAGGTTGATGCTGAGCAGGAACTGGTCGGTGAGGTTGACCGTGACGAGCTGAACGTTGCCCGCCTGGTACTGCTGGGAGGAGCGCAGCGGCCCCTTGGTCAGCTCGATGAGCTCCAGCCGGTACTGGAAGGCGACCACCATCCCGGCCGCCAGGAAGATCAGGCCGAGGATGATGCGCTTGCGGAGTTCTTCGAGGTGGTCGAGCAGCGGCGCGCTCTGGAGTTCGGCGGACGGCTTGGTCATGCGCCCTCGCCCCCGGCCCTACGCGCGGTGGTCGCGGTCGGCGGGCGTCTCCACCACGCGCGGGCTCTCGGGACGGACGGTCGTCACGGCGTCGAGCGGGCGGGCCTCCACGTCCGTCACGGGGGGCTGGGCCGGGGAGGCGGGGTCGCGCGTCTCCTTCCTGAACTCCTTGATGCCCTGCCCGAGTCCCTTGCCGAGTTCGGGCAACTTGCGCGCCCCGAAGATCAGGGCGATCACGGCGACGATCAGAATGATTTCAAATGGTCCGAGGGACATGGGGATTCCTCCTGAAAGGGTGAGCGGGCGGTGGGCCCGTGTGGCTTCAGCCTAGCGCCCGTGTGTGAACGGCCTGTGCATCCCTGGGCCGTCCTACCTGCATGTATGCCCGCGCCGCCTCCCTGGATGACCCGGCCGTTTCTTAATCTGCGCTGCCCCTCCTCAGATGCTCCAGCCGCCGTCCACCAACAGTTCCTGTCCGGTGATGTAGCCCGCCTCCACCGTGGCGAGGAAGGCGACCGCCGCGCCGACCTCGTTGGGCTGGCCGAAGCGGCGGGCGGGAATGCGGCCCGCGAGACGCTCGGCAGCCTCCGGGTCGGCGTGCAGGGCCCTCAGGCGGTCGGTGGCCGTGTAGCCGGGCGCGACCGTGTTGCAGGTCACCCCGTCGGCGGCGACCTCCAGCGCGAGGGTCCGCAGGTGGTTCGTCACGGCGGCGCGCATCGCGTTGCTGACGGGCAGGTTCAGCGAGGGCCGCCCGACGGTGAGGCTGGTGACCGCGATGATCCGGCCCCACCCGCGCTCCCGCATCCCCGGCAGCACGGCCTCCGCGAGGCGCGCGGTGGAGAGGAAGGTGACCTCGAAGCCGCGCTGCCAGCCCTCCCCGGTCACCTCGCTGGGGAGGCTGGGGGGCGGCCCGCCCGCGTTGCTCACGAGGATGTCGATGTGGCCGACGGCCCGGGCCGCCTCGACCGCCGCCCGCACGCCCTCCGGGGTCCCCACGTCCGCCACGACGCAGTGGGCGCCGAGGGCGTCCGCCGCCGTCTTGAGGGCCTCCGCCCCGCGCGCCGCCAGGGTCACGTGGGCACCCAGCCGCACGAGCGCGTGTGCCGCCGCGAGCCCGATGCCCTTGCTGCCGCCCGTGACGAGGGCGTGCCGTCCGTCCAGCCTGAAGAGGGTCATGGGGGACACCGTACCGCAGCCGCCGGGTCACCGTGACCCCGGGCGCCAAGGGTGGGGGCGCGGGCCGCTAGCATGGGCGCATGAACCTGCCGCGTGTCGCCCTCACCCTGCTCGCGGGCCTGAGCAGCGCCCTGATCGCGTACAGCGCCTTTTACGTGCGGGGCGACACTGCCGGAGTGATGCGTTACCTGCGTGAGCGCGGGGACGTGCGTGACCTCGCGGCGAGTGGGGCGGGGCCGGCGGAGGTCGAGGCGGCCCGGCAGAACCTCGCGGCGCTCGCCGAGCAGATCGCCGCGCCCGACCTCGCCGCGCGGACGCTGCCCGTCGCCCTGCTGATCGGCCTCCTCGTCGCGTGGGGGGTGTGGCGGCTGTTCGGCTCGCGGGTGGAACGCCCCCCGAGGACGGACGTGCAGGAGCGGATGGTGCTGCGGCTCGCGTACCGCAAGGGGGGGCAGTTCACCCTGGGCGACCTCTCCGTGTCCTCGCCCCTCACCGAGGAGCAGGCGCGGGACGTGACGCGCCGGATGCAGGAGGAAGGCCGCCTCGCCCGCGACGGCGAGACCTTCCGGCTGGTGCGGTGAGTTCGGTGCCGCTGTCGCCCGATGATCTCGCCTGGCTGCTCGAAGGGGCGCAGGGGGGGCCGCGCCACAGCGTTCGGGCGGCGCTGGCGCTCATCGACGGGCAGCCCTCGCCCCGGGTGGCGGCGCTCGTCTCGCGGCTCACGGCGAGCAAGCGGGCGTTGTGGGGGCGCATCGCGGACGCGACGGGTACCCGGCCGCCGCCGGATGACGCGGGGCTCACGCGGCTGGCGGAGTGGGAGGGGGAGGCGGTGCGGAGGCTCACGGCTGAGCAGATCCGGGTGGAGGTGGAACCGGGTGTGACAGTGGAGGATCTGCTGCTCGGCCATCTGCGCGAGGTGGTGTGGACGGCGGGGATGATTGCCACGTATGGGGACGGGGTTCGGATGGCGTAAAGGGGCAGGGTGTCTTGCCACGGTTGGCCCCCACCCCCCAGCCCCCTCCCCCCAGGGGGGGCAGGGGGAGCGGCGCTGCGCTGAGCAAGGACACACGGACGGCGTGGGTGGTCGGGTTCTTCTGAACGCAAGGTCTGATCTTGTCGCGTCCCATCGGCGTGCCCACCGTCTCGCTGCGCGAGCCGACGTGGTGGTGGGCCAGGGGCGTTCAGTCCCGGGTACTCATCGGGCGTCCCGATTGACGGTTTTAAAGAGCAAGAGCTCCAGCATCTTTACTCCCTCTCCCCTTGTGGGAGAGGGCCGGGGTGAGGGGGCGTGTGACCAGCCCACCGCCCTACCCCCACCTTTAAGGGGGGAAGCTGGGAGGGGGTGCGCCAAAACGCCACCCAGCGCCCTCGAATGCTTAACACCCGCTGCTTTCTCCGTTCAAGTGTTCTCCCCGCCCTCCTCCACCTCCCTCAGCCACGGCCACCTCGCCCGGTAGTCCGCCACCTTGGCCGCGTACAGACCCGGCGTGTGGTTGCGCGGGTTGGGGCGCAGGCGGCCCGCCGCGAGGTCGTCCAGGCCGAAGGGGGCGTAGAGGTGGCCCCGCGCGTCAAGGCCGACGCAGGTGCACTCGACGAGAAACTGGTCGATGCCTTCCCGGGCGCTGTGCAGGGGCGGGCGGTGGAGGCCGTGCTTTTCGGGGAACCACAGGTGGACCCTCGCCTGGTTGCGGACCTCGACCCGGGCGCCCAGGTCGGCGAAGAGGCCGTCGGCGCGGCGGATCACGGCGTCCTCGGCCTCGTAACTCGGGTCGGGGTCCCAGTAGAAGACGTCGTAATCGCGAATATGGGCGTTCGCAGGCTGACCGCCCAGGACGTTCCAGACGGTCTGAAAGAGGGCCCCGGCGACGAGGTGGGTTTGAGGAACACCGAGGTCGGGCAGGCGGGCGAGAAGGGCGGCGTTCACGGGGTTGAGCCGCACGGTCTGGAGGAACTCTCCTTCGGTCATGCCCGCCGTGCCCCCGCCACCACCGCCGGGAAATGCTCGGTGCAGGCCCAGCCGCGCTCCCAGCCGGGCCAGGAGTGCCCCAGCCGCAGGGGAGGTAATAGGTGTTCGGGAACGGGCAGGCCGCGTGCCCCAACAATGGCCCCGACCACGCAGGCCACCGTGTCGCTGTCGTCTCCACCCAGGACGGCGGGCTCGACGCCGCCGGGCCAGGTATCGGCGCGGGCGCGGGCGACGGCGGCCTCCAGCGTGTCGAGCACGAAGCCGCTCTGGGACGTGATGCGTCCGTCGAGTCCCGAGCGGACGCGGGCGCGGACCCCGGCCCGGGCGGCGCGGTCGCGTTCCCGAAAGGCGGCGTGGGCTTCGCGGGTGCCCAGGCCGAAGATGGCCGCGTCGAGCAGGGCGGTCCGTGCGTCGAGGCCGTCCATCGCGGCCAGGGCCACCTCCGCTCCGTCCCGGTACGGGGCTCCCCCATGCAGCGCCTCCAGAAAGGCCGTCAGGAACACGGAGGCGTGAATGCAGCGCGCGTCCGCGTGCGTGAGGGCCGTGACCACCGCCGACTCGTGGGCGAGCGCTCCACCGGTGAAGCCCGCGATCCACACGGCGGAAACGCGCATCAGACCGCCGTTTCCGGCACTCTCGAAGCCGCTCGCCGTCCAGGCCCGGGCGCCGCCGTCCAGTGTTCCGTAGCGCAGGGCCGCGCGGGTCAGACTGCCCACGTCGGGTGGTCCGGCGTCCAGCCACTCGCGCAGGGCAGCCCGGACGCCCTCCGGCCCCTCCCCCCGCGCAGAGCCGATCAGGGTCGCCACCGTCATCTGGCTGTCGTCGGTGCCCTCGCCGGGTGCGAAACCGAAGACGCTGCCGGGCTGGTAGTCGGTGATGTGGTCGCCGTAGCGGGCGCGGATCGCCCCCGGGGTCTTGAACTCGGTCGCGGCCCCCAGCGCGTCGGCGGCGGTCAGCGAGAGGAGAGTGTGCAGATGCGGGTCGGTCACGCCCTCATTCTTCCAGCCACGGGAAGCCCCAGGGGTCGAGCTGCGAGAGTGCGTCCACCCGCGCCGCGTCATGTGTGCGGACGGGGAGGGGAAAGTCGGCGGGCGAGACGGGAACGCACAGGAGGGGCCGGACGGGGTTCGGGCTAACCCAGTGGGGCTCCCGCACCTCACCCATCCCGGGCCACTCGTAGGGCGGCATGGGCTCGAAGCCACCTCTGGGCAGCACGTACACGAAGCCGGGGGAGAGGAAGGAGCGCCCGTCTGTGATGCTCCGGTCGCGTGGCGCGAGAGAGAGGAAATAGCGCATCGGAGACCAGCCGCCGTCCGCCTCCCGCACCTGCACCGCCGCGTTCAGCATCCGGGCCACGCGGTCCCGGTCGAGCAAGGCGTACATCATCGCCCACAGGCCGTCCGACGTGGCGAAGACGCCCGTGCGCTTGCTGAACTCGTCCGGGCTCAGGTCGTGCGGCGTGCGCGGCTCGAAGAGGGTGAGGTCGCCCCGCGCAGAGCCGTGCAGCAGCCAGCCCTCCCCGGCCAGCCACGCGAGGAAGGCCCAGCGGGACGCGGCTGCGTGAAGGCGCGAGAGGTCCCGCCCGCCCAGAGCCGCGCGAAACTCCTTCACCCCCCCTTCCGGCAGGTCGAGGGCCGGGGCTTCGAGCATCCAGGGCCGCACGGGCTAGGTCTTGCCCCCTGCCAGTTCCTCCAGCAGATATTCCAGCCGCGTCTGCGCGTTCTCCTGGCTGCCGTACACGCTGCGGACGAGTTCGCCCCCCGGCGCGAAGGCGAACCAGTGGGGCGTGCCCTCCGTCCCCCACGCGCGGGCGAGGTCACCGCTCACGTCGAGGGCGACGGGGAAGGGGAGCCGGGCGAAGTCCTTTGCAAACCGCGCGAGCGTCGGTTCCACATCCTCGCGCGGGAGGAGACGGTGGCCCCGGCTGGTGTGCAGCGCCATCAACCCCACCCGGTCGCCGAACTCGGCGTGCAGCCGTTTGAGGAAGGGAAGCCCGCGCGACACGCACGCCGGGCACTCCAGGTTGAAAACCATGACCAGCCCCGGCCTCTCCCACTCGCCGGGCGGCGGCAGCGGCCCCCCGTGCACGAACTCGGCGGGGGCGGGCCAGTCCATACGGAGGAGTCTACCCGCCGTGCCCCTATCCTGGGCCCATGAAGCGCGCCTTCGTCCTTCTGTCGGCCCTGGCCCTGTCGTCCGCCTCGCTCGCCGCCACCGTCGCCGACGTGAAGAACAGGGGCGTCCTCGTGCTGGGCACTGACCCCACCTTCGCCCCCTTCGAGTTCAAGGGCCCCGGCGGCGAGGTACAGGGCTTCGACATCGACATCGCCCGTGCGGTGGCGAAAGACCTCGGGGTGCGGCTGGAGGTCCGCCCGGTGGGCTTCGGCGCCCTGATGCCCCAGGCGGTCACCTCGGGCCGGGTGGACATGGCGATGAGCGGCATCACGATCACCCCCGAGCGGGCAAAGGTCGTGAGCTTCAGCCAGCCCTACTACCGCAGCGCGCAGGTCTTCATCGTCCGGGGCGGCAACCCGGGCAAGTTCGCGTGGCCCGGCGACGTGAAGGGCAAGACGGTCGGCGTGCAGGCGAACACGACCGGGCAGTACGTGGCGGGCGACGTCCTCAAACCCAAGGGCGCCACCCTCAAGGTCTACGACGATTTCGCCGCCGGGCTCGCCGACGTGCGCGCGGGCCGCATCGCCGCATTGATCGGGGACGCCCCCACCGTCGCCGACCTCGGGAAGCGGCTGCCGGGCCAGTTCGCGCAGGCGGGCCAGGACCTCGCCGCCGAGGACTACGGCATGGTCTTCGCCAGGGGCAGTGACCTCGCCGCCGCCGCGAACCGGACGCTGGCGCGGCTGCGGTCGAGCGGGGAGTATCAGAAGCTCCTGAACAAGTGGATCGTTCAGAAGTAGGCGCTTGAAGCACGAGGTTGGGTTTGAAGTAGACTTGGGGCGCCTGGCGATGGGCGGGCAGCATGACAACGCGGGGAACGCTGGGGCGTCACGTCAGCCCACGACCAAACCTCTCACCAGGAAAGGAAGTGGCCGGACGCCCTGGGAAGAGGGTGTGTCCGGCCCGGTCATGCTTATGTCCCAAACAAAGTATACCAGAAAGCGCACCAAGCCACGCAGGAAAGCCAGGAAGCAACGAAAGCGGGTCACCCCGTGGAAGGAGTTGATCGGCCTCTCCTCGCTGGGCTGGAGCGTCTTCCGGTTCTTTTGGGAGCATGGTCATCGGGGCAGCCCCTAGCTGCTCTGAACTGGGTTTGAGCCTCTCGCGCCCCGCCTGACTTGCCTGCCGCCCTCGCTGGGCGGTTTTTTCTTTGGTGGCGGCACTAGACTGGCCCGGCATGGCCGACCTCCTGACCGGCTTCCGCACCGTCATCTCGGGGGATTACCCGGCGCTCCTGCTCTCCGGCCTGGGTCTCACGCTCGCGGTGAGCCTGTGCGCGCTCGGTGTGTCGGTGGTGCTGGGGACGGCGCTGGGGGTGGCGCGGGTGTTCCGGGTGCCCGTCCTCGGCGGGTTCGGCAACGCCTATGTGGAGGTCGTGCGCGGGATTCCCCTGATCGTGCTCCTGAGCGTCGTGTACTACGGGTTGCCCGCGCTGGGGGTCACGCTGGAGGGCTTCCCGGCGGCGGTGATCGCGCTCGGGCTGTACTCGGCGGCATACACGAGCGAGATCGTGCGCGGGGGGCTCACGGGCGTGCCGCACGGTCAGGTGGAGGCCGCCCGCAGCCTGGGGCTGAGCCGGGCGCAGGCGCTGAGGTTCGTGATTCTCCCGCAGGCTTGGCGGGTGGCGCTGCCCGCGCTCGGGAACGAGTTCGTCAGCCTGATCCTGGGGAGCAGCCTCGCCAGCGCCGTCACCTTGCAAGAACTCTTCGCGCAGGGCAAGTACATCACGGGGGTGACCTACCGCCAGTTCGAGGTCTATGCCGTCCTCGCCGCCGTGTACTTCGTCCTCACCTTCACCCTGACCCGGCTCGTGCGCGCGCTGGAGCGGCGCCTGAGCCGCGGGCAGACGTTGCCTGCGCGGCGGGTGATCTGATGCGGGTGCGCCGCCTCGTCCTGACGGCTCCGCGCGTTTTCCGGTGGGAGGAGGTGACCCTGCCCCCGCCCGGCCCCGGCGAGGTCCTCGTCCGCACGCACCTGAGTGCCGTGAGCGTGGGGTCAGAACTCGGCGTGGTGGAGGGCCGCCTTCCCGGCTGGCCGTACCCGTGCCCGCTCGGCTACCAGACGCTTGGGGTGGTCGAGTCGGTGGGGGAGGGCGTTGATCTGGCGCTCGGCACGCGGGTGGTCACGACGCTGGGCCACGCGAGCGGCGGAGTTCACCGGGAAGAGAACGTCCTGCCCATTCCCGGCGAGGTGCCCGACCGGGTGGCCCTCGCCGCGATCCTGGGGGAGGAGACGCACAAGGGCGTCCGCAAGGTTTTTCCTGGCCCCGGCGAGCGTGTCCTGGTGACCGGAGCGGGCCTGCTGGGACTGCTGACCGTCTTCAATCTGACGCGGCGGGGCATCACCGGGGTCACCGTGACCGAGCCGGACCCAGCGCGGCGTAAGCTGGCCCTGGCCTTCGGGGCGCGGGAAGTCCTGCCGCCCGCTACAGTGGGCCGCGATGACTTCGATGTGGGCTTCGAGTGCAGCGCCTCCCCGGAGGCTTTCGTGGACCTGCTCTCCCACCTGCGCCCCGGCGGGCGGGCCTGCGTCCTCTCGGACGGGAACTGGGGGGCACTGACCCTGCCTCCGGCTTTCCACACCCGGGAACTGACGGTCACGGCGTCGAGTGACGGCGAGGATCACGTCGCCTATGCCCGTTGGCTGTGGACACATGCCGACCCCGTGCTGGAGAGGTTGTTCGAGGTCACCGTGACGCCGGATGATCTCCCCACCGCGTTCGCGGGGCTGGGCATCTCGCCGCGCCCCGTCTCGCTCGTCGCCGATTGGAGGGGGGAGGCTTGAGCCCGGCCCCCTTCAGACCCGCCTTCTGGCGCGGCTTCCGGGCCCTGACGCCGCTGTGGCTGGGCCTGATCCCCTTCGCGGTCGCGTACGCCGTCACGGCGCGGGCGGCAGGGCTGAGTGTCTGGGAGACGCAACTGCTCAGCCTGACCGTCTTCGCGGGGGCGTCGCAGTTCGCGGCGGCGGGGCTCTTCGGGGCCGGGGCCTCCGGGTGGGGCATCGTGGCGACCACCTTCTTGCTCAACGCCCGGCACGTCCTGTACGGCCTGAGCCTCGCGCGGCAGCTTCCCCTGCGGCGGGGAGAGCGGCTGGTCGCCGCCCAGTTCCTCACCGACGAGGCGTACGGGGTGGCGGTCGTGCGCGGGCCGGGGGAGCCGGGTGGGCTGAGCTTCGGGTTCCTGCTGGGTGCCGAACTCAGCCTGTACGTCGTGTGGAACGCCGCGACATTTGCCGGAGCCCTCGCGGATGCGGTGCTGCCCGACCCCGGGGCGCTGGGGGTGGGGGTGGTCTTCCCGCTCGCCTTCCTCGGCCTGCTCGTGCCGATGTTGCGTGACCGGGTGACCGTCCTCGTGGCGCTGCTCTCCGGTCTGGGCGCCTGGGGCTTGTCCCGCGTCTTGCCGGGCGGGCTCGTCGTGCTCCTCGCCGGGGTGGGCGGGGCCCTGCTCGGCGCCTTCCTGGTCACCGGGAGAGGGCAGGCGGAGGCCGGCGGGGCAGGGGAGGGCGCGTGAGCATCCCGGTCGTCATCCTGCTGATGTGGGCGGTCACCTACCCGGTGCGGCTGCTCGGGCTCAGCCTGGGTCGCCTGCGCCTGCCGCCCTTCTGGCTCGCCTTCCTGCGCTTCGTGCCCGTGAGTGTCTTCGCGGCCCTGATCGTCCCCGACGTGCTCGGCAGTCCCGAGTGGCCCCGCCGTCTGGTGGGCTGCGCGGTCGGCGGCCTGCTGATCTGGCGCACCCTCAACCTCGCGCTGGGCATCCTGGGCGGCTTCGCGGCGTACTGGGCGGCAAGGCTGCTGGGGCTGTGAGGGGAAGGGACTACACCCGGCCCTGTTCAAATACCCGGGAAACGATGTCCTCCAACGCCTCGAAATATTCGCGGCACTCGCCGGACAGCCGCCCGACCACCCCGGCGAGCCTTCCCTGGCTTTCTCGCAGCAGGTGGAGGGTCGGCGCGTCCGCGACCCCCTCCCTCCGGGTCAGGCGCAGGAGCAGCCCCGCCGTCTCCGCGTCCAGCCCCACGAGGTCCACGTCCCCCATTTCGGGAGGACAGGGTGGGTACCGCCGTTCGCGCCAGACGGCGAACGATTCCTGCCAGGAAGGACGGTGATCTGCCTCGCGTGGCACAGGGTGGAGAGAAGGCTGGGGACGATCTGACCCGGCACCGGCCGCGTCCCTCCCATTCTGACCGGGAGCTGACGGCAGACCGCTGAAAGCTGCACCCCGACACCTCCCCCTCACCCGGCCGCGCTATCCTGAGGGTGAATGACGGCACAGGCAGGGGTCATCGACGGAAAGTACGAGGTCGTCCGCGAACTCGGGCGGGAGGGCAACGTGACCCTCAGCGAGGTGCGCTCGGGAGCGGGCGTGACCCGCCGCCTCGCGTGGTTCGAGGTGTCCACCCCCGAGGGGCGGCAGGGCTTTCACGCCTACCGCTCGGCCCTGCGCGCCATCGAGCCCGCCGGGCTCACCGACGTGGTGGCCCGGCCCGGCGCCTACTACGCGGTGTGGCAGCCGGTGGCGGGAACGCCGCTTGCCGACTTCGCCACCCAGCCCGTCAAGCAGGAGGAGACGGTCGATGCCGTGCGCTCGCTCGCCGCCCGGCTCGCCGAGCACGGGTACGCCCTGCCCGACGCGGACGTGGTGATCGAGGGCCGCGAGCCCCGCGTCGCGTACCTGCGGCCCGCCCCCGAGGGGCGCTCCCCCGAGGAGGTCGTCCGGTTGAGCGAGGTGGCCCTCTCCGCCCTGGCCGGGGGGCGGATGCGCCGCAAACGCCAGCGGCAGCCCGACGCCTGGCTCTCCTTTGTGCCCGGGCTGCTGCTGCTGGGCGGGGCCGCGTACCTGGGGGCCCAGGCCGCGCAGATCTACCTCAATCCCCCCGTGCGCGAGGTCGCGGCGGTGGCGGGTCAGCCCGCCCAGGCCGCCGCCGAGAGCCTCACGGGCTCGGGCTTCCGGGTGGAGTACACGCTGGGGGACGCGAACAACGTGCCCATCGGCGCCGTGATCCGGCAGGACCCGGCGGCGGGCACCCAGCTTCCGGTGGGCCGATTGGTGACCCTGACCGTGAACAACCCGCCCAGCCTCAGCGTGCCGCGCCTGGAGGAACTCACGGTGGCCCAGGCCCGCGCGGCGCTGCGCGACTCGTCCCTGAGCCTGGGGCAGGTGGACCGGGTGGACGGCACGCTCACGAACACGCCGGAGGGCCGGATCGTCGCCCAGGTGCCCGAGGCGGGCGCGAACCTGCAACGCGGCCAGCCCGTGCAGCTTCTCGTCTCGACGGGCGTGCGCGGCGAGGACACCTGGATCGCCGACCTGACGGGGATGCCCTTCGACGCCGCCCGCGAACACGCCCGCACCGCCGGGCTGGTCGTCAACCGGGTGGTGGAGCGCACGAGCGACGCCCCCGAGAACACCGTGCTGGAGCAGACGCCCGCCCCCTACGTGCGCGTTCCGGTGGGCAGCCCGGTCACCCTGACGGTCGCCGTGGCCCGCTACAGCGCTCCCAGCCGCCCGGCGGAGGGCCTGCCGCTGCCCCCGCCGCCGCCCACCCCCCAGCGGCCCGAGACCCCCGAGGCCGTGCCGGGTGAACCCACCGCACCTTCGACCGGCACGGACGCCGGGCGGATCGACGCCGAGCCCCTCGCGCCCGAGAACATCCCCGCCACACCGCTCCCCGCCCCCGGGGAAGGCACCACCGGGGAGGGGCGCGCCGTGAACTTCCGTTACGTCTTCCCCAGTGACCTTCCCGCCGGGACTTACACCATCGCCGTGCGCGACGCGAACGGGGAACGCGAGATTCTGGGCGCCACCGACAGCGCCCAGCTCGCGGGCGCCACCGCCGAGCAGCGCGACATTCAGGTCACGGGCGACGCCGTGTTCGTGATCCGGCAAAACGGGGCGGAGTACACGACGGTCACGCCGTAGGGGCCGTGGGGAGGGTGGTGCCGCCTCCCCTCCCGCCGGAAGTCAGAGGGGTGGCGGGTCTCGACAGGGCCACCCGCACGCCTCCTTCCGTCCGTCCCAGTTCCCTTGACGGGCCGCCGCCCAGGCCGGGTGGTGTGCTCCACCCCCCACCCCCACCCCATGATCTACCTCGACTACGCCGCCACCCACCCCATGACGCCGCAGGCCCTCGCCGCCTACGCCGAGGCTGCCGCGCTGCCCGGTAACCCCGCCTCCGTCCACGCGGCGGGGCAGGCCGCCCGCGAGCGGCTGGAGGAGGGCCGTGCCCGCGTCGCCGCCGCCCTGCGGGTGGACGCCCGCACCGTGGTCGCCAACGGCGGCGGCACCGAGGGAGACAACCACGTCCTGCTCGGCGTGGCCCAGGCGTGGCGGGCGGCCCACGGTCGGCCCGGCCACCTCGTCACCACCCTCACCGAGCACTCCGCCGTCCTCGCGCCCGCCCGGTGGCTCGCTGCGCAGGGGTGGGACGTGACCTTTCTGACGCCCGGCGCGCGGGGGCGCTACGACCCGGCCCAGCTCACGGAAGCCCTGCGGGACGACACCGCCCTCGTCTCCATCCACCACGCGAACAACGAGATCGGCACCGTGCAGGACACGCCCGCCCTCTGCGCCGTGGCGGCGGAGCGGGGCGTCCCCTATCACACCGACGCGGTGCAGGCGCCCGGGGTGCTGCCCCTCGACCTCCCCGGCTGGGGAGTCAGTTACGCCACCTTCAGCGCCCACAAGTGGGGTGGGCCGCGTGGGGTGGGCTTCCTGTACGTGCGGCGCGAAACGGCCCTGCCCCCCGTCACCCTCGGCGGCGGGCAGGAGGGAGGGCTGCGGGCCGGGACCCAGAACACGGCGGGCGTATACGCGGCGGGGGTGGCCCTGACCCACGCGGAGGCGGAGCGGGAAGCCACCTTCGCGCACCTGACCGGGCTGCGGGCGCGGTTTCTGACGCGGGCGGCGGGCATCCCCGGTCTGCGGGTCAACCACCCCCAGGGTGCCAGCCCCAAGATCGCCTCGGTGACGGTTCCCGGGGCGGACGGCGAGGCACTCCTGATGAACCTCGACCTGCTGGGGGTGTGTGTGAGCGCCGGGAGTGCCTGCGCCGCCGGGACGATGCAGCCCAGCCACGTCCTGACGGCCATCGGCCTGAGCGAGGGGGACGCCCGCGCCTCGCTGCGCTTCAGCTTCGGGCGGGCGACCACGGAGGCCGAGGTGGACGCCGCCGCCGACGCGCTGGGGCAGGCGGCGGGGTGGAGCCGGGCCTAGCGCGTCGGCGGGCGCCTCCCCGCCGGCCTCAGGGCTTGCCGGGCTCGGCCAGGGTCAGGGTCTGCTGGCGGGTCTGGCCGCCGCGCCGCACGGCGAGCGTCACCTTGTCGCCGGGCTGGCGGACGATCAGGGCACTTTGCAGGTCCTGCACGGTGGAGACCTCCTGGTCCCCGATCCGGGTGATGATGTCCCCGCCCACCCGCAGGCTGCCGCCCGGCACCGCCACCTCGCGGCTGCCGCCCCGCAGCCCCGCCTGGGCCGCCGGGCTGCCCGGGGTCACCTCCTGCACGAGCACGCCGTTGTCGGGAAGGTCGAGTCCCTGCCGCGCCTGCGGGCTGAGCGCCTGGAGCGGGAAGCCCACGATCCCGATGCGCGGCGCCCCCACCTCGCGCCCGGCGCGCAGCCGGGGCAAGATCGCCTTGGCGACGTTGATGGGCACCGCGAAGCCCACCCCCGCGCTCTGCCCCACCCCGGTCGCCGCCCCGGCGGGCGAGAGAATCTGGGTGTTCACCCCGATCACCTCGCCCCGGCTGCTCACCAGCGGCCCGCCCGAGTTGCCGGGGTTGATCGCCGCGTCGGTCTGGATGGTGTTTTGCGGGATGTCGTTCACGCCGATGGGCACCACCCGGTTCTTCGCCGAGACGATGCCCTGGGTGACGGTGAACTCCAGCCCGAAGGGAGCGCCCATCGCGATGGCCTTCTGGCCGACCCGTACCTGGTCGCTGTTGCCCAGGACCATCGGGTCGTAGGCGTTTTGGGGGACGTTCTGGGCCTGAAGCAGGGCGAGGTCGTAGTCGGGGGCGGTGGCGATCACGCGGGCGGGGTACTCGCGCTGGCTCTCGTGCAGGCGCACGGTGACCCGGCTCGCCCCGCTGACGACATGGTTGTTGGTGATGATGTAGCCCTGCTCGTCGATAAAAAAGCCCGAGCCCGAGCCCGTCGGCTCGATGCCCCCGCCCGCGCTCGGGCCCGGGGTGGGCGCCTGGCCGCCGAAGGGGTTGGAGAGCAGGTCCGTCTGCGGCGCGTCGAAGCGGGTGACGAACACCACCCCGTCCTGGCGCTGCTCGACCACCTCGATGGTGTTCTCCTCGTAGTTCAGCCGGTCGATCCGCTCCGTGGAGGCGGTGGGGGTGGCCGCTCCCGACGCGGCCGGGGCCTGCGCCGCCTGGGCCGGAGCTGTCTGCGCCGGAGCCGTGGCCCGGGGCTCGCTCGGGGCCGTGACCGCTGGGGCGGTGCTCTGGCTCTGCGGCGTGCCCTGGGCCGGGGCGCTCGCGCCCTCCTGGGCGGAACTGGAGGTGTCGGCGTTGCCGGTCTTGTTGTCGCAACTGCCCAGCATCAGGCCGAGCAGCACGAGCAGCGGCGCCGTGGACAACGCCCGTCGCGGTGGGCGCAGGGCAGGGGGTTCCCGGTGGCCTTCGGATGCGGTCATGACCAATTATTCCCCCTGCCGGATGTGGCACGTGACAGGGCACCTTGAGCAAGGGCTCGGAAAGGGAGATGGGTCTATCCCTGCGGTTCGGCGCCCACCCGCTCCTCCTTGCTCGGCAGCTCAGACTAGCGGGTCCACTCGTCCGGCTCAGCCCGCTTGCCGTCCACATCGACCACGCCGAAGAGGGGCCTCTCCACTCGTCGAGGCTGAGGCACAAGGCGGCGTGTTCCGCCTCCAGCCGCCGCATCAGCGTGGTCTTGCCGGAGCCGGGCAGACCGACGAGGAGGTGGAAGGTGGGAGGCACGGTTTCCAAGTAGAGGAGTGCGATTGCTCCCGCGAGGTGAAGAGGGTGGAGAGGTGGTACGTTACTTTAGACTTGCAATACGACCCAAAGAGCAAACCCAATCCGAATATCTGCCCACGTGAGTTTTGCTTCAACTGGGAAGAAAGGGGCTGGCTGACGACGAGAGGAATTCACGGCAGCCGCGAGGAGGCTTTGGGTGCCTCGCAATCCGTTGAAGAGAGCGGCTGTGGTTGGGAACTGGGCCGTTGTCATCGCTGGTTTTCGGACAGCACAGTGGACTTTTATGAGCCTTATGAGCCAGTTTTGGATGTCGCTGGATTGCCCTGGTTCTACTTCATCCTCACACCGTCAAAGCTGGTCACAGAACTGCGTCCTCTGTACGTCCAGGAGTCTGAAGCCCTGTGGGGCGAAAGGCACTGGGAGAACTAAGCGGGCCCCATATTCCTGCTTGGGAAGAGGGGCCCACGCACACGAAGGATGGCCTATGCGAACTGCGCCAGCACCTGCTCCAGCCTCTCCTTTTGCGCCCCGAAGTCGGCCACGCGGCGCCGCTCCTCCTCAATCACCTCGGCGGGGGCGCGGGCCACGAAGCCCTCGTTCCCCAGCTTGCCCTGCGCCTGCTTGATCTGCTTGTCGAACTCGGCGAGGCGTTTGCGCTGCTTGGCGAGCCAGTCCTGCACGTCCACCGTGCCCTCCAGCGGCGCGCGCACCGTCACGCCCGCCTCCACGGCGCTGAGGGTGCGGCCCGAAAGCTCCGGCACCAGCGTCACCCGGGCGATGCCCTCCACCACCCGCGCGTTCTCATGCACGAGAGGGGCGAGGTCTCCCTCCACCGCCACGTTCAGGCGGTCTTGCGGAGAAAGGCCGAGTTCGTTCTTGAGGCTGCGGGCGGCGCTCACGGCGGCGCGCAGGGCGCCGAAGGCGCGGGTGGCCTCCGCGTCGTGCAGGGTCTCGTCGGGCTGCGGCCAGGAGTGGAGCGCGATCTGGCGGCGGTGTCCCAGCGCCACGTACAGCTCGGACGTGATGAAGGGCATGAAGGGGTGCAGCAGCTTGAGGATGTGCTCCAGCACCGCCTTGAGGGTGCCCAGCGTGCCGAGATGCCCCTCCGCCAGCGCGGGCTTGGCCGCCTCGATGTACCAGTCGCAGAACTCGTCCCAGGTAAAAGCGTACAGGGCGCGGATGGCGGCCCCGATGTCGTACTCGTCAAGGAGGGCCGTCACCTCCGCCGTCACGGCGTTCAGGCGGCTGATGATCCAGCGGTCGGCGAGGGTGAGGTCGGGCCGGGTGCGAAGCGCGGCGAGGGCGTCCCGACTCCGCAGGGGATCGCTGCCGTGCGCGTCCGGCGCCTCCACCGCACTCCGCACGTAACGGGTGAGGGCGTCGTCCCCTGTGAGGTTCGGTGCCCCCTCCGCCAGCCGCAGCCGGGCGAAGCGGGCCGCGTTCCAGAGCTTGTTGGCGAAGTTGCGTCCCTGCTCGAAGCGGCGGGGGTCGTGCCGGATGTCCTGCCCGCCCGTCGACAGGCTGGTGAAGGCGAAGCGGCAGGCGTCCACCCCGTAGGTGTCGAAGAGTTCGAGGGGATCGAGGCCGTTCCCCTTGCTCTTGGACATCTTCTGGCCCTTGGCGTCGAGGTACAGGCCGTGGAGCATCACCGTCGAGAAGGGCGCCTGGCCGGTGAAGTGATACCCCGCCATCTCCATCCGCGCCACCCAGAAGAACAGGATGTCGTACCCGGTCACGAGCACCTGGGTCGGGTAGAACTTGCGGAAGTCCTCGCAGTCGGTGTCCGGCCAGCCCAGCGTCGAGAAGGGCCAGAGGTTGGAGGAAAACCAGGTGTCGAACACGTCCGGGTCGCGCCGCAGGTTGAGGTGGGCGTACCGGGGGTCTTGATCGCAGTCGAGGTCGGGGTTTTCCGGGTCGGGCACGTACACGTTGCCCTCGTCGTCGTACCACGCGGGAATCTGGTGGCCCCACCAGAGCTGGCGGCTGATATTCCAGTCGCGGATGTTCTCCAGCCAGTCGCGGTTGACCTTGGTGTAACGCTCGGGGGTAAGGCGAATCTCGCCCGCGTCCAGCCCGGCGAGCACCCGCTCGGCCATCGGCTTCATGGTCACGAACCACTGCGTGGACACGATGGGCTCCACCGGCACCTTCGTCCGCTCGCTCAGGCCGATGGCGGTGTCGTGGTCCTTCTCCTCGATCAGGTCGCCCGACTCGGCCAGCGCCGCCACCACAGCCTTGCGGGCTGTGAACCGCTCCATCCCTCTGAACTGTTCGGGCACGAGGTCTGAAGTCAGGTGGCCGTCGAGGTCGATCACGCTGGGCCGCGTGAGCCCATGCCGCTCCCCGATCTCGAAGTCGGTGGGGTCGTGGGCGGGGGTGATCTTCAGGGCGCCCACGCCGAACTCCCGCTCCACCGCCTCATCCGCGATGATGGGGATAAAGCGGTCGGTGAGAGGGATGCGCGCCCGCTGGCCGATCAGGGGCCGGAACCGCTCGTCCTCGGGATGCACGGCGATGGCCTGGTCCGCGAAGATCGTCTCCGGGCGCACGGTGGCGATGCGGATTTCGCCGCTTTCGCCGTTGCTGGCGGGGAGGGCGGCGTCCTCCAGCCGGTAGCTCAGGGTGGACATCTTGCCCTTGCGCACCTCCCGGTCGATTTCCAGCTCGGAGAGGGTCGTCTGCGAGGCCGGGTCCCAGTTCACGATGCGCTCGCCGCGGTAGGCCAGCCCCTCGTGGTACAGCCGCACGAACTGGGCACGCACGGCCTTGCTCAACTCCTCGTCCATCGTGAACTTCTCGCGCGTCCAGTCCACGCTCACGCCCAGGCGGGTGAGCTGGTCGAGGATCATGCCGCCGGACTGTGCCTTCCACTCCCAGACGCGGCTCACGAAGCCCTCGCGCCCCAGGTCGAAGCGGCTCAGGCCCTCGTTCTTCAATTGCCTTTCCACGACCACCTGTGTGCTGATGCCCGCGTGGTCCATGCCCGGCAGATACAGCGCCTCAAAGCCCTGCATCCGTTTGAAGCGGATCAGCGTGTCGATCAGGGTGTTGTCGAGCGCGTGCCCCAGGTGCAGGTTGCCCGTCACGTTGGGCGGCGGAATCACGATGGTGAAGGGCGGCTTGCCGCTGCTCGCGTCCGCGCGGAAGGGCTCGCTTCTCCAGCGCGCGGCCCACGCGGGCTCGATGGCGGCGGGGTCGAAGGCCTTGGCGAGGGCGCCGGAGCCCGCCTCGGTGGGGTCGAAGGTCGTGTCAGTCATGGGAAAGCTCCATCGGGAAGAGGTGAGGGTGCCGGGTCAGATTGGGAAGGGCGGCATCATAGCCGTCGCCGGGAGTCAGGCCGCAGGCGTGGAAAGGGGCGAAGCGGCAGAGGAAGGTGAGCCCGGCGTCGTCCTCGCCGTGTGTGACCCTGTGCGCCCAGGCGTCCGGGGTGGTGGTCGGGACCGACAGGTGGAAAAAGTGCCAGACCTCCGCAAGCTTCCCCTTCGACCACGGAAAGGAGCCCAGGTGAACCGGGCCGCTCAGGCTCAAGCCCGTCTCCTCCCACGTCTCGCGCAGGGCGGCCTGTTCGGGAGTCTCGCCCGGCTCCAGCCCGCCCGCCGGAACCTGGACACCCGCATCCGGGTCTTCGGGGGTGTGTTCGAAGACCAGCAGTGCACCTGTCCCGCGCGTGACGTAGGCGAGGACGCGCTCACGCAGTCCGTCATGCCGGGCCAGGGCACGGGCCTCCTCGGCGGGAAGCGGGGAGCCGATCAGGGGGGGCAGGGGCTGGGTCACCGGTTGTCCTCCTGGGAAAACGAAAACGCCTCGTCCGCCGGAACTTTCGCTCCGAATGCGGACGAGACGAGGCTGCTGCTCTGATCCCGCGGTACCACCGCCGTTCCGGCCCGTTTGCGGGCGCGGCACTCCTGACGCGCGTTGACGGGCGCTCCCGGAGGGGTCTACACACCACCCGAACGGGCGGCTTCTTCCCCCTAGCTCGCGGGCGACTTTCCCCGGCGGCCCTCCCGGCCCCGCTCTCAGTCGCGGCGGAACCTCCCTGTGGGCGCACCCTCCGGGTACTCCTCCCGGTCACTGCTGCGCACAGTATACGGACGACGAACGGGGAAGGGATGCGTCACATGGCGCATCGTCCGGGGAGGCGGGCCGTCCTCACCCCAGCTCGATCAGGCCCGCCGTGAGGAAGGGACGCAGGGTCTCCAGCGTGGCCCGGGGAGAACCTCCGGCCCGCTCCAGCACGGCGCGCAGGGGCAGGCCCTCCGAGACGTGGCTCAGCGCGGCGTATTGCGCCCGGGTGACGGGCTGGGCCTCCGTCCAGCGCGGCGTGAAGCGCAGGGGCCGCTCCCAGTCGGGAAAGACCCGCAGCAGGGGCCCCCAGGCGTCCGACTCCCCGATCATCTGGCGCAGGGCCGGGTCGCGGCGCAAGGAGAGCGTGTGCTCGGGTGCCGTGCCCCCGGGCTCGAAGGTGAAGGTGCCCGCGTCGAGGCTGCTCAGCAGTTGGAGGGCGTCCTGTCCGGCCAGCGCCCCCGCACGCGCGTGGACGAGTTCGCCGGGCTCGAACCACAGCTCGCCCCCCCGCGCGTGCGCGATGCTCAGCCGCCCGCCCCGCCCGCTGGAGAGCAGCATCTGCACGACGGAGAGGAACGGAAATACCGCGAGGTCACCGCGAACCATATGAAGGCCAGTTTAAGCCCAGGGGGTGGGGGGTTGTCTGCCCCCGCCCAATGGAGGGAGCCCCGGGCGCGGCACGCTCGCCGCTGGTCCGGGGCTCCCGCTCGGCGCCAGGCTCAGTCGATGCTGGCCCGCCAGCGCCACTCGGAGGCCCGCTTCATCACGTGGGCGAGGCCGCCGGTGATGGCGAGCTTCTGGTTCCAGGGCAGCTTCATCCAGCCGACCGCCATCAGGCCGCCTAAGCTTACGAACTCGCCCAGGGTGGTGGGCTCGTAGGCCTCGGGCTCCTCGCCGCGCGCCAGCCGCATCAGGTTCTTGCCGGTCAGGCGGCCCTGCTGTCCCGCGTGCTGGGCCGTGGTGGGCACCGGCTTGCCCTCCTGGTTGAGCGCCAGGCCCATGTCGCCGATGATGAACACGTCGGGGTAGTGCTTGGCGCGCAGGTACTCGTCCACGGCGATGCGCCCGCCGGGGCCCTTTTCCAGCCGCTCGCCCTTCACGATGTCGCGCGCCTGGATGCCGCCCGTCCAGATGATCTTGCCCGCCTGGAGTACGTTCTGCTCGCCGTCTTGCGTCTGCACGGTCACGCTGTCGGGGGTCGCGCTCATGATGCGGTGGCCCACCAGAATCTGGATGCCGTACTCGCGCAGCGTGTTCTCCGCCTTCTGGCGCAGGGCCTCGTCGAGGATCGGCAAAATCTTGGGCCCGGCCTCCACGAGGTAGATCTGGAAGGGGGGAAGGCCGCGCTCACGGCTGAGCACCTCCGCCCGCTGGGCGAGTTCGGTCACGAGTTCCACGCCCGTCAGGCCCGCGCCGCCCACCACGATGTCGCGGTTGCCCTGGTAGTCGCTGGCAAAGGCCCGGTTGACGAAGCTGTAGATCTCGTCCGCGTCGGTGAGCTGCTTGAGTTCGGCGGCGTTCTCGGCCAGGCCCGGGATGCGGTAGAAGTTCGTCACCGAGCCCAGCCCCACCACCAGCGTGTCGTAGGTCAGGACCCGCCCGTCCTTGAGGGTGACTTCCTTCTCGTCCACATCGACGCCCTCGACC
The DNA here is from genome assembly GCF_018863415.1 of Deinococcus aestuarii. Lineage (NCBI taxonomy): Bacteria > Thermotogati > Deinococcota > Deinococci > Deinococcales > Deinococcaceae > Deinococcus > Deinococcus aestuarii. The sequence continues at coordinate 43,153 of NZ_JAHKSN010000026.1, forward strand.
TGCGCCTGCTCCAGGTGCACACCCGTGCCCCTCAGCAGCGGAGCGAGCGGCAGGGTCACCGGCGTGTTGTGCGCGGCGGCCTCGTGCAGCCGGGTCTCGAAGGTGTGATAGGCGTTTTGCTCGACGAGAAGCGCTTCCAGGTCGGGCAGGGGCTTCATTTTGGTGGCCGCCGCAAGGCCCGCGTAACCGGCGCCGAGGATCAGGGTCTTCATGCGATCACTCCTGTGAATGAATTCACGAGTCGGCTCCAAGGCAGAACTCACCCCAAGGAACCGGCCGGAGGCGTCCTCCGGTCCGGCTCCAGTGTACACGCCGCGCGCAACGGACCTGTAAGACGACCTTCATATCCGGGGAGGATGTCTGGGGAACAACCGCACGCGGGGCCACACCGTGGGGCCCCGGTTCATGCTTGAATGCAGGGGTACACACAAGTCCGCCCCGCCCGCTCGCCCACGGCGCACGGGTCCTGGCCCATTCGCCCCTCTGCCGGCCGTTTCCCGAGGTCCACCCTGCCGCAGACGCCTCGCCGCCGCGCCGCCTGCCCGCCCCCCGGAGGCCACCCATGAACGTGACCGTCAACGTGAACGGCAAGCCCTACACCCGCGACGTGGAGCCCCGGATGCTCCTCGTCCACTTCCTGCGCGACGAACTCGCCCTCACCGGCACCCACGTGGGCTGCGACACCTCCCAGTGCGGGGCCTGCACCGTGCACCTCGGCGGCGACGCCATCAAGAGCTGCACCGTCCTCGCCGTGCAGGCGGACGGCCTGGACGTGACCACCATCGAGGGAATCGGCACGGCCGCCGACCTGCACCCCCTCCAGGCGGGCTTCTGGGCGGAACACGGCCTCCAGTGCGGCTTTTGCACCCCCGGCATGATCATGGCCTCCGCCGAACTGCTGAGGCACAACCCCAGCCCCAGCGAGGAAGAGATCCGTTATCACCTCGAAGGCAACTACTGTCGCTGCACCGGCTACCACAACATCGTCAAGGCGGTCCAGCACGCCGCCGGGGCGATGAGTGCGGCCCAGGGGCAGCGGCAGGAGCAGGCGGCGGACGATTGAACGGCAGTCGAGGGGTCGAGAAGTTGGGCGACCTTCGTTGTCTCGACTCCTCGACCTCCAATGAAGGGAGGCACACATATGACTGAATCCAGGCCGGAAAAGTACATGGGCCAGGCCCTCAAGCGCAAGGAGGACCCGCGCTTCATCACGGGGGCCGGGCAGTACACCGACGACTTCGTGGTGCACGGGATGCTGCACGCCGCGATGGTCCGCAGCCCCTACGCGCACGCCCGCATCGGCAACATCGACAAGTCGGGCGTGGAGGGAATGCCGGGCGTGGTCGCCGTCTACACGGGCGACGACGTGAAGGCCGCCGGAATCGGGAGCATCCCGGTGGGGTGGCTGCTGCCCGAACTCAAGGTGCCGGGCCACCACGCCATCGCCCAGGGTGAGGTCAACCACGTCGGCGACATCGTGGCGGTGGTGGTCGCCGAGACGCGGGTGCAGGCCGAGGACGCCGCCGCCCTGCTCGACGTGGAGTACGAGGCGCTGCCCGCCGTGTCGCTGGGCAGTGCCGCGCTGGAGGAAGGCGCCCCGCAGGTCCACGACGACGTGCCGGGCAACGTGGCCTTCCGCTGGGAGATCGGCGACGAGACCGCGCTCAACGAGGCGTTCAACCGGGCGCACAAGACGGTCAAGGTCAAGTTGCGCAACCACCGCCTCGTGCCCAACGCCATCGAGCCGCGCGCCTCGCTGGCCCAGTTCGCGCCCGCCAGCGGCGAGTACACGCTGCACACGACCTCACAGAACCCGCACATCCACCGCCTGATCCTGGCGGCCTTCGTGATGGGGATTCCTGAACACAAGCTCCGCGTGATCAGCCCCGACGTGGGCGGCGGCTTCGGCTCCAAGATCTTCCAGTATCAGGAAGAGGTCATCGTCCTGATGGCCGCGCAGAAGCTCGGTCGCCCGGTGAAGTGGGCCGCCCGCCGCAGCGAGTCCTTCGTCAGCGACATGCAGGGCCGCGACCACGAGTCCGAGGCCGAACTCGCCGTGGACGAGAACGGCAAGATGCTCGGCCTGCGGGTGAACACGGTCGCCAACCTGGGTGCGTACCTGACCCTCTTCGCGCCCGCGGTGCCCACCTACCTGTACGGGACGCTGCTCAACGGGGTGTACAAGTTCCCCGCCGTTCACGCGAAGGTGACGGGCGTGGTGACGAACACCGTGCCGGTGGACGCCTACCGTGGCGCCGGTCGTCCCGAAGCGACCTACCTGATCGAGCGCACCGTGGACGTGATGGCGCACGAGCTGGGAATGGACCCCGCCGAGTTCCGGCGGATGAACTTCATCCAGCCCGACGAGTTCCCGTACCAGACGCCGGTCGCCCTCGTGTACGACAGCGGCAACTACGAGCCCGCGCTCGACATGGCGCTGGACATGATGAACTATCAGGACCTCCGCGCCGAGCAGGATCGGATGAAGGGCACGAACAAGATTCTGGGTGTGGGCGTGATCTCTTACCTGGAGGCGTGCGGCCTGGCCCCGTCGGCGCTCGTCGGCCAGCTCGGGGCACAGGCGGGGCAGTGGGAGAGCAGCCTGGTGCGGGTGCATCCCACCGGCAAGGTCGAGCTGTACACCGGCTCGCACAGCCACGGGCAGGGGCACGAGACGGCCTTTCCGCAGATCGCCGCCGACGAGCTGCAAATCCCCATCGACGACATCGAACTGATCCACGGCGACACGGGCCGGATGCCCTACGGGTGGGGCACCTACGGCTCCCGCAGCGCGGCGGTGGGCGGCAGCGCCCTGAAGATGGCCCTGCAAAAGGTCACCGCCAAGGCGCGCAAGATCGCCGCGCACCTCCTCGAAGCGTCCGAGGAGGACGTGGAACATGAAGGCGGCGTCTTCCGCATCAAGGGGGCGCCGGACAGGAGCAAGACCTTCTTCGACATCGCCCTGATGGCCCACCTCGCCCACAACCTGCCGGAAGGCATGGAGCCGGGGCTGGAGGCGACCGCCTTCTACGACCCCAAGAACTTCGTGTACCCCTTCGGCACCCACGTCGCGGTCGTCGAGATCGACACGGACACCGGCAAGGTGGACCTGCGCGGCTACGGCTGCGTGGACGACTGCGGGCCGCTGATTAACCCCCTGATCGCGGAAGGGCAGGTCCACGGCGGCATCGCGCAGGGCGCTGGGCAGGCTCTCTGGGAGGACGCCGCCTACGACGAGGAGGGCAACTTCCTGGCTGGGACCTTCATGGAGTACGCCGTGCCGCGCGCCGACGACCTTCCTGCCTTCAAGATCGACCACACCGTGACTCCCAGCCCCCACAACCCCCTGGGCGTGAAGGGCATCGGCGAGGCGGGCACGATTGCCAGCACCGCCGCCGTGGCGAACGCGGTGATGGACGCCCTGTGGCACGAGTGCGGCATCAAGCACCTCGACATGCCCTACACGAGCGAGAAGGTGTGGCGGGCTATTCAGGCGGCGCGCACGGCGGGGATGGGGCAGGCGGCGGACGACTGAGGAGGTTGTGGGGTGTGGGATGTGGGTTGTAGGAAAGAGCCCTTCCCACATCCCACAACCCTCCCGGAGGGAAAACATGTACCCAACCAACTTCGACTACCAGAAGGCCCACAGCGTCGACGAGGCGCTCGCCGCGATGGCGGCCAACCCCGACCTCAAGGTGATGGCGGGGGGGCACTCGCTTCTGCCCGCGATGAAGCTGCGGCTCGCCCAGCCGCCCGCGGTGCTCGACGTGTTCGGGATCGAGGAGCTGCGCGGCGTCCGCGAGGAGGGGGACATGTACGTGGTAGGCGCGATGACCACGCACGCGCAGATTCAGCGCTCACAGCTTCCGCTCTTCCCCGAGGTGGCCGGGTACGTCGGCGACCCGATGGTCCGCAACCGGGGCACCATCGGCGGCTCCTTGGCGCACGCCGATCCCAGCGCGGACTACCCTGCGGCGGCCCTCGCCCTGGGGGTGGAGTTCGTGATCCGGGGGATGGGCGGTGAGCGTGTGGTGCCCGCCGACGAGATGTTCGTGGGGATGTTCGAGAGTTCGGTGCAGCCCGGCGAACTGCTGACGCACATCCGCATTCCCGGGAGCGTCCAGGCGAGCGCCTACGAGAAGTTCAAGCACCCGGCGAGCCACTACGCCATCGTGGGCGTCGCCCTGGCCCGGCACGCGGACGGTCAGGTTCGGGCCGCGTACACCGGGGCGGGGGAGAAGGCCCAGCGTCTGACGGTCCTGGAGGAGCGGCTGAACGGCGGCCAGCCCGTCGGCACGGGGCTCGTGGATGCATCCGGCCTCCTCGGCGACCGCTTCGCCAGCCCCGAGTACCGGGCACATCTGGTGGACGTGCTGGCAGCACGGGCGGCGGCGCGGGTTTAGGCGGCAGGAGGGACGCTGGGCGAGCGTTGCTCGCCACCCCTCTCCCCAACCCTCTGCTACGCAGCTCCACGAGTCACCCGCAAGGGGAGAGGGAGCAAAAAGAGGAAGGTGGGCCGCCCCAACCGGGAGAGCCCACCTTCCTCTTTTCCCACTAACCACTAACGCCTAACCACTCACTCCTCACTCGTGCTCGTGCATCCCCGCCGTGTGGGCGTGCCCGTGCTCCAGTTCCTCGCCCGTGGCGTCGCGGACGTTCTTGACGGTCACGTCGAAGTTCAGCACCATTCCGGCGAGGGGCGGGTTGAAGTCCACCTGCACGGTGTCGCCCTCGACACCGACCACCGTGAAGGGAAGGACGCTGCCGTCCTCGGCCTGGGCGTAGTAGGTGGCGCCCACCTCCACCTCGTCGTCGAAGTCGGCACGGTCGAGGTCCTCCACGTTGTCCTCGTCGCGCTCGCCGTAGCCGTCTTCCGGCTGGACGGTGACGTGCAGGCTGTCTCCGGCCTTCTTGCCCTCCAGCGCCCGCTCCAGGCCGGGGATGATGTTGCTGTGGCCGTGCAGGTAGGTCAGGGGCTCGCCGGCTTCGCTCTGGTCCACGACCTCGCCGTCTACCTTGAGCACGTAGTCGAGTTCGACAACCTTGTCTTGCGTGATGTTCATGTTGATCTCCGTTTCTCGAAGGACGGCGCAGGCTGGCCGACTTGCCCCCGGAGTGTAACCTCCCGGCCTCTCCCGGAGAATCGGCCTTAACGGAATCGAAATAGTGGGGAGGGGGTAGGGGGCGGCCGTCCCCGGCCTATCCTGCTCCCATGACCCCCCACCGCCCCGACTTCCCCATGTTCGTCAGCGTGCAGGGGGCGCGGGAGATGCTCGCCGCCCTCCTCCCCGAGCCCGGACGTGAGGACGTGCCGCTCGCCGGGGCCCGGGGCCGCACGCTCGCCGCGCCCCTGTGCGCCCTCGTCAGCCACCCCAGCGCGACCGAGAGTGCCCTCGACGGCATCGCCGCCCGGGAGGCGGACACGCTGGGTGCTGCCCCCGCTTCGCCCGTCCGGCTGCGGGTGGTCGGGGAGAGCCGAGCCGGAGTCCCCTTCGCGGGGGCGGTCGGCTCCGGGGAATGCGTCCGCATCTATACGGGCGCTCCGCTTCCGGCGGGCGCCGACGCGATCTGCCCCGTCGAGCAACTGACGGATGACGGCGACGAGCACGTTCTCCTCGCCCGGCCCGCCAGTCCCGGCGACGTGCGGCCCGAGGGGGGGGACTTCCGGTCAGGCGAGACGGTGCTGGAGGCGGGCGCCGTGCTGACGCCCCCACGGGTGGCGCTCGCCGCCGCGCTCGGCCATGCCCGGGTGCCCGTCCGCCGCCGCCTGCGGGTGGCGCTGCTCTCCACCGGGGACGAGGTGATCGAGCCCGGCGAGCCGCTGTCTCCCGGGCAGGTGTACGACAGCAACCGCTACGGCCTGCACGCCATGCTGGAGGAATGCGGCTGCGAGGTCGTGCCGCTCGGCCACGCGCCCGACAGCCCGGAAGCCCTTCAGGGCAGCATCACGCGGGCGGGGGGGGCGGACGTGCTCCTCACGAGCGGCGGGGTCAGCATGGGGCGGTACGACTTCATGCGCGACCTCCTGATCGAGCACGGGCGGGTGGCCTTTTGGAAGGTGCGGATGCGCCCGGGTGGCCCGGCCCTCCTGGGGGGTTGGAACGGCCTTCCCGTCTTCGGACTGCCGGGCAACCCGGTGAGCAGTCTGGTCGTCTTCCACGTCATCGTGCGGCCCGCGCTGACCGGGCAGCCCGTGCAGACCCTCCGGCTGCGGGCGGGCACCCCCTTTCGCACCCTGCCCGACAAGACGGCCTTCTGGCGCGCGACGATCCAGGGCGGGCAGGTGCACGACTACCCCAAGCAGGGCAGCGGTGTCCTGCGGTCACTGAGCGACACGGGCGCCCTCGTCGTCGTGCCCGAGAGGGTGCGGGTGGAGGCAGGGGACGACGTGGACGTGGTGCTGCTGTAAGGGTCTGGCCGGAAGTCGGTCGGCGGCGCAGGGCCACCGCCAAGGCGAGCCCGACGCCGAACCCGGTCACGGGATTGGCCGTGGCACCGCCGACTGCGAGGCCGGGACCGAGGCGAAGGCCGTCCTTCCCGTCAGAGGTTGGGTTCCTGCTCGGGGGTACGTGGAGGAAGGGACGCGCGTTCCCGTTCGTCCTCCCCCTGTCCCAGCACCCGCCGTGCCAGCGCCCAGCCGCTGAGGAGCGCGGCCTCCACCCTCGGGCCGTGGGGGTCGGGGGTGTGCCCGTCGCCACACCAGCCGATGCGCAGGGCCGGGTCCCAGTGGGCGGGACCGGGCGCGCGCTCGGTGGGCGTGGCGTGGCGCCAGCGGTGGGCGAAGGCGTGGAGGGGCGTGAAATCGCCCAGCACGTCGCGCGCCGCTTCCAGCAGTTCGGGCCGCACCTCCTCCGGGCGGCGTTCGAGGTGCGCCCGCGTCCAGTCCGGCGTGGCGTGCAGCATCAGGGCGGGCGGGTGCCCCGGCTCCCGCTTGGTGTGTTCACGCGCGATCCATTCGAGGACGGGGTGGCCGAAGAGCCGCAGGGCGAGCCACCCGGCCTCCACATCCCGCTCCAGCACGGCGCCCGTCGCCCAGTAGGGGTCGTACCGGACGCGCCCGACCTCCCGCGCGGCCTCGGCGAGCCCCGGAACGTCGCCGACCAGATCGTCGAGAAGCGGGGCGACCTGCGGGCCGGGGAGGTTGAGGACGAGACGCGGCGCCTCCCAGCTCGCCCCGTCGCGGGTGTGGACCCGCCAACCGCCCGCCCGACGTTCGAGGCTCGTCACCTCGGCGCCCGTCGTGACGGACAGGCCGCGCGCGAGGTGCCGTCCCAGCGCACTCATCCCGGCGGGCGGCACGTAGCGGGGATGTTCGGGGGGCGGGGTGGTCACGGTCCCGTCCCGCCACTCGCTCACCGAGCGCGTCCACACCCGCAGCCAGCCGCCTTGCACGCCCTCCTCCGCCAGCGCGCGGGTGCGCTCCTGCCGGGCGGTGAAAAACCGCGCCCCGTGGTCGAGCCGCGCCTCCCGCCCGTCGTCCAGCGCGACCCGCCGCGTCGAGGCCCGTCCGCTCACCCCGCGCGACTTGTCGAGCACCTGCACATCCATCCCCGCCCGCACGGCGTCCCCCGCCAGCGCCAACCCCGCGAGCCCCGCCCCGACGATGAGGAGGTCGGGGCTCATGGGTCCCGGCTGACGGCTGAAAGCTGACCGCTGATGGCCCTCACAACAGCGCCCGGTGATCCGCCAACATGCAGCGGTCCTGAATCACGTCGATGCCGCGCCCCGTGAGGGCCTGCGCCGTCCGGTCGTCGCGGATGCCCTGTTGCATCCACACCACGCGGGGCGGGGGAGACATGCCCAGAATATCCGGAAGATGTTCGTGCACCTTGTCGCTGCGGCGAAAGACTTCCACCACGTCCACGGGCGTGGTGATCTCGGCGAGGGTGGCGACCGCCCGGTGGCCGAAAAAGCTCTCGCCGCGCCCCGCGAGGGCCGGGTTGACGGGGATGATCGTGTAGCCCTGGCGGTGGAGGTACTCGGGGACGTAATAGGCGGGCTTCATGGGGTCGCGGTGGAAGCCCACGACGGCCACGACCCTGTTCTCGGTGAGGACGCGGATCACGTCCGGGATGCTCTGAAGCTGCGTCATGCCCTCTCCCCCAGCCCCGCGTAGGCCGCGCGCGCCGCCTCCAGCGTGAGGTCCAGCTCCGCCGCGGTGTGGGCCGCCCCGACGAAGATGCTCTCGAACTGCGAAGGCGCCCAGTACACCCCGCGCGCCAGCATCGCCTGGAACCAGCGGGCGAAGGCCGCCGTGTCGCTGCGCGCCGCGTCCGTGTACGTCCTCACCGACCCGTCCGGCGCGTCCTGGTGAAAGGCCGTCAGCATCGAGCCGATGTGGTTCACGCTCAGTGGTACGCCCGCCTCGGCGGCGGCAGACTTCAGCCCCTCCGCGAGCCGCGAGGTGTACGTCTCCAGCCGGTCATATACCCCCGGGTCTGCCTCCAGCACTCCCAACGTGGCGAGGCCCGCCGCCATCGCCAGCGGATTGCCGCTCAGCGTCCCCGCCTGATAGACGGGCCCCTGGGGGCTCACGCGGTCCATCACGTCCGCCCGCCCGCCGTAGGCGCCCACCGGCAGCCCACCGCCGATCACCTTGCCCCAGCAGGTGAGGTCGGGGGAGAGGCTCAGCATCCCGGTTGCCCCGTTCAGCGAAAGGCGGAAGCCCGTCATCACCTCGTCGGCGACCAGGAGGGCCCCGGCGTCGCGGACACGGTGCAGGGCCGTCAGGAACTCCGGCGTCGGAATCAGGACGCCCGCGTTGCCCACCACCGGCTCGAAGATCACGGCGGCGATCTCGTGCCCGCGTTCCCGCATCAGGGTGTTCAGCGCCGCCGGGTCGTTGTACTCGCTCACCAGGGTCAACCGGGCGTACTCCTCGGGCACGCCCGCGCTGCTGGGAGCGGCCTGGCCGAGCCCGCCCTCGGCGTTCGTCATTAGGCCGCTGCCCGCCTCCACCAGCAGGCCGTCGGCGTGGCCGTGGTAATTGCCCCGGAACTTGACGATGTACTTGCGGCCGGTGAAGCCGCGCGCCAGCCGCAGGGCGCTCATCGTCGCCTCGGTGCCGCTGTTCACGAAGCGGACGCGCTCGGCCCCGGTAAGGCGGGTGACCGCCTCCGCCAGCAGCACCTCGCGCTCGCCGGGGGCGCCGAAGCTCGTGCCGCCAGCAAGGGCCTCCAGGATCGCCTCCCGCACCGCCGGGTGATCGTGGCCCAGGATCATCGGTCCCCACGAGCCGATGTAGTCGACGTACCGGGTGCCGTCCACGTCGGTCAGGGAGGCCCCGTGCGCCTCGCGGATGAAGCGCGGGGTGCCGCCCACGGAGCGGAAGGCGCGCACCGGGCTGTTCACGCCGCCCGGCGTCACCGCCCGCGCCCGCGCGAAGAGCGCCTCGCTGCGGGCCGCCACTGAAGGAAGGGTCTCGGTCGTCATGCCAGTCACCTTACGGCAAGCTGACGAGGGCGGAGGAGAGGGAAAAGACAGTTGAAGGGGCGGTGAGAGCGGGAATTCGTTAATTTTGGAGGGCCCAGGTCCGGCGATCCGACGCGGAGGGCGGCCCTTCCCGGCCCGCCCCCTCCGACGGCTGACCGCCTCCTACAGCCCCAGGAGCCCCAGCGCCGCCGTCTGCGTCAGTTGCTGGCGGTAGGGCTCGACCACGGCGCGTTCCTGCGGGGTGGCGGTCTGCACGGTCGTGTTCAGGTCGGGGAGACGGCCCGCCTGGATGGCCTCGGCGGCGCGGGCGAAGTCGATGTTGGGCACGCCCAGGGCGCGGTTCACGGTGGTGCGGACGGTGGCGTATCGCTCGGGACTCAGGCCCTCGCGGGCCAGGGCGGTCGCCTGGGCCTGACGGGCGCGGCCGATGCTGTTCCCCACGTCCCTGAGCACGTTCACGATGGTGAGGATGTTCGGCGTCTGCCCGTTCTGGATGTCTGTCCAGACGTTCTGGAGATTCGTGAAGCTGCCGCCCAGGGCCGTGCTCACGTCCTGACGCACCCGCAGAAAGCGCCCGATGTCGGTGGCCGTCACGGGGGCGTTCGTGTTCACCGGCGGGACAGGCGCCGTGCCCGGCGTGGTGGTGCCGTCGCCGTTCCCCGGCAGGCTGGGCACCTGAACCCCCGTGCCGTCCCCCTGCGGCGTCTGGGTCTGCGTCTGCGCCGTGGTGGGGAGCTGCCACGAGGCGAGGAAGCCCCGCACGGGCTGGATCACCAGAAACCACGCCAGCGCCCCCAGCACCGCGAGCACGAGGAGCGTGCCGCCCCCACAGCCCAAGCATCCGCATCCCGGCCCACTTCGTCTCATGCCCCAGGATACGGGCCCCGCATGAGCCCGGTTCCCGGCCGGAGGCGCGTTTCGGGCGGGGCTCGGTGAGGACTGCCGCGTGGTCGCAAGGTGTGTCCCGCCTGCTCGATCCCTCCGGCCACCTCTGCTTCGCGGCTTTTCAAATCCCCTCAGGGGGAGGTGACAACAGAGAGGTTCTCCCCAGCGTTCCCGGCTCCCCTCTCGGGGGAACTGTCAGCCAAGCCGATTGCTTGCAGCGGGGTAAGCCGAGGCCCCTCCTTCCAACATCCGGATTTTGCGGTCGCCCTGGGGCTTCGGTTGACAGGCGCCGGGTGGGCGCTCTTAAATACGGGCGCTCATTCCTTTCTCAGCCTGTGACGGTGTGGCCCCGTGGCGCCCCGCTGTTCCCTCCCGTCCACCCCCACCCGTGGACGCCCGTGTCCTCACCCCCTGGAGGTCCCATGTCCGCCCACCCCACCCCCCTGATCCGTACGTCCCGCCTGCTGGCCGCCCTCGCCTGCGGGCTCGCGCTCGCCGCCTGCGGCCAGACCACCCCGGTCGCCGAGACCCGCGCGCACGACGAGCGCACCTTCACGCCGGTCGAGGCCACCACCGTCCCCGTCGCGGGGGCCACGCTCTACAGGGGGCAGCACGCGGGAATCCAGGGACCGGCGAGCTACCTGATCGAGGTGCCCGACAACTGGAACGGCACGCTGGTGATGTACACCCACGGCTACCGGGGCACCGGCAAGGAGCTGACGGTCGATCCGCCCTCCATCCGGCAGGCCCTGATTGCGCAGGGGTACGCCTGGGCGGCGAGCAGCTACTCGGCCAACTACTACGACGTGCGGGCCGGGGTGGAGGACACGAACGCGCTGGCGCTGGCCTTCGGCAGCCTCACGGGCGGCAAGTACAAGACGCCGGACAAGTACCTGATCATGGGCTTCTCGATGGGCGGGCACGTCGCCGGGGCCGCCGTGGAGCAGGAAACGCTCGCCACCGCGCGCAACAGGGTGAACTATGCCGCCGCCCTGCCCATGTGCGGCGTGATGGACGAGGAGTACGAGTTCCGCTGGCTCGGCGACTACACCCTCGCCGCCGCGCAGCTCGCGGGCTTCGGGCCCCGCACCTTCCCGCAGAGTGACTACCAGACGCTGCTGCCCGACATCAAGGCGGCGCTGTTCGACAGCACCTCGGGCACGCTCTGGCAGGAGAACGCGGTGCAGGGGGCCAAGCTGCGCGAGATCGCCCGCAACCTCACGGGCGGGGACCGTCCCGTCTTCAACTTGGGCTTCCGGGTGGGCAGCCTGCAAAACGCCGTCTTCGGCACCGGGGGCTCGGACGGCACGTTGAGCGGCATCCTGAACAAGAACCTCTACGGCAACGAGGGCGTGACCTACCGCTGGACGACGGGCGACATCACCCCCGCCGAGGTCGCCTTCAACGCCTCCATCCTGCGGGTGAAGGCTGACCCGGAGGCCAACCGGGCCCGCCCGGGCGGTCTGCGCTGGCTGCCGCGCGTGAACGGCGAATTCAGCGTGCCCGTGCTCACCCTGCACACGCTGGGCGACTTCTATGTGCCCTTCCGGCATGAGCAGCTCTACCGCCTCGCGGCGCAGGCGAGCGGCAACGGCGACCGCCTCGTCCAGCGGGCCATCCGCGCCCCCGGACACTGCGACTTCACCGGCCCGGAGATCGTCGAGGCGTTCAACGACCTCGTGCGGTGGGAGCAGACCGGGCAGAAGCCCGCCGGGGACGACGTGCTCACCCCCGCCGTCGTCGCCGACCCGGCCTACGGCTGCCGCTTCACGCGCGGGGTGCGCGCGGGGGTCGAGGCCTGCCCCGCGACTCCCTGAGCTACAGCGGGCAATCGAGAGAACGGAGGGGCGAGCGGTTCCGGCCCCTCCGCCCTTATCTGGCCCCGGTCCACAGCACCGTGACGAGAGCCAGCCCTCCCTCCAGACTCGCCCGCACCTCGCCGCCCGCCGCCTCGTTGCTGACCGTCCACCCGCTGCCGAGGGGAACGTCGGCTTCGCTCAGCGGCCAGCGCACGCCGCCCAGGCTCAGCCCGCGCAGGTCGCTCAGGGCGAGGACGCTCAGCGTTGCGCCGGGGGGCAGGCTCAGGCGCACGTCCGCGCCGGGGAGGAGGGGGTGGCCGCTCTCGTCGCCGCTGTGGAGCGTGACCCGCAGCCCCTCCCGCGCGAGGCGCACTCCGCCCAGCACCAGGGCCGCCGTGTGGTCGAAGCGCCCGCCGAAGGCCCCCAGGAACACGAGGTCGGTGGCCCCCCGTTCCCGCGCCACCCGCACGGCGAGTTCGGCGTCCGTCTCGTCCTTGGCGGCGGGGTGGACCTCGCGCGGGGCGTCCAGGCTCAGGCCCGCCGAGGAGTCGAAGTCGCCCACCCAGGCGTCCACGGCGAGGCCCAGAGCGAGGGCGTGCCGGGCGCCGCCGTCGGCCGCGATCACGAGGTCGGGGCGGGGCAGGGCCGTCAGCGCGTCCGTGGTCACGAGGCGCCCGCCGACCAGAATCCAGGCGATCACGCGGGGACCTCGCGGTCGTCGGGAAGGGTGAGCACCCGGGCCTCGTCCACCCGCAGCCGCAGGCGGCCCCCCTCCACCCCGCCCGCCTCCCGCGCGCTGAGGTGCAGGGTGAGCGGCCCGAGGGGATGCAGGACCGTGACCTCGGCCCCCATGTCCGTGGTCTGCCGCGCGGTGAGGGGGAGGAGGTCGCCCTCGCCCAGCCGCACGGCGCCTTCCGGGATGAGGCGGGCGGTGCCGTCCCCGCAGGGAATGACGTTCGCGTGCCCCAGGAAGGCGGCCACCCACGCGGTCGCGGGCCGGGCGAAGACCTCGGCCGAGGGGCCCACCTGCACCAGCTTTCCCGCCCGCATGACCGCCACCCGGTCCGCCACCGCCAGCGCCTCCCGCTGGTCGTGGGTGACGAGGAGGACGCCCGCCCGCAGGCGCCGGAACAGGTCGCGCAGGTCTGCCCTCAGCCGGGCGCGCAACTGCTCGTCGAGGTTGCTGAGGGGCTCGTCGAGGAGCAGGAGGGGAGAGCCCGTCGCCACCGCCCGCGCCAGCGCCACCCGCTGCGCCTGCCCGCCCGAGAGTTCGGTGAACCGCCGCCCGGCCAAGTCTCCCAGCCCGACCAGGGCAAGGGCCTCCCGCGCTCGCCCCTCGGCCTCGCTCCTGCCCGCGCCGCGCATCCGGGGGCCGTAGGCGACGTTGCCGAGGACCCGCAGGTGGGGAAAGAGCGCGTAGTCCTGAAAGACGAGCCCGACGTGCCGCGCCTCCGGGGGCAGATTCGTCACGTCCCGCCCGCCGACCTCCACCCGGCCCGCGTCCGGGCGCTCCAGCCCCGCCACGCAGCGCAGGGCGGTACTCTTGCCGCAGCCGCTGGGACCCAGCAGGGCGACCGTCTCGCCCACGCCAACGGTGAGGGACACGTCGTCCACAGCAATGGTTTGCCCGTAGTATTTGGAGAGGTGGTGGAGGGCGAGGGCGGTCAACGCGTCCTGCCTCCGGTGCTTTCATACCGCCACAGGGCATTGTCCAAGCGGGCGGGCGTGGTGCCGATGTCTACCGCCACGGCGGAGATCGACTGGCGAATCAGGGCCATATCGTCCGGGTGGCCGAGGCGGAGGGGATGTTCGCCCACACGCGAGAGCAGTCGCGTCAGCACCGTGTCGGGTTTGACGTGCCGTTCGTCGCCCAGCAGCCACATGAGGTACTGCGCCAGGACGGAGCCGATTCCGCGTATCTCGGTCACGAGGTCAACAAGGATGAGCTGTTCCAGCTTGGCCTGTTTAGCCTTCGCCATGTCGGTATCCGGATTGGCTGGGAGTTGGAAATCGCCCTGGGTCTCATAACCCCGCTCCACAAAGAAGCTCGCCACGTCGTAACAGACCTCCACTTTCAATCGTCGTGACAGCCTCTGTCGGTTGTTCAGGACTTCCGCCGCGTAACGTTCGTGCCCCAGGGAGTCCACGTCGTCCACGAACTGACGGAATGTCAGTTCCGGAGTATCCACCAGCCGCTCGTCCAGCCGCGCCAACACGGGAAGGACGACGCTCTCGAATTTCGCCTGAGCGCTGAACACGCAGTTCACCACCGAATGAACGCCGCTCTGATGCAGGGCGAAGTTGGGATCGGGGCGAATCTGTTCCTGCTCCACGAACATGCTCAGCCGCTCCGTCAATGTGTCGGGCACAGCCGATTGTTTCACGTCACCTCCCCCTCCCCGCCGTCGAGGAGGGTGAAGCTCAGCGCGGCCAGCAGGAGAAGGACGGTGGCGAGGGCGCACGCCTCCCCCAGGTTGCGCTCGCCGGGGCGGCCCAGCCGCTCGTAGAGGCCGACGCTGAGGGTCGCCCACTCGGGCCGGGTGAGCACGAGCGTCGCGCCGAACTCGCCGAAGACGGTGGCGAGGGCGAGGGCCGCGCCCCCCCGCAGCGCCGGGAGGGTCAGGGGCAGCGTGACCGTGCGGTGCGCCGTCCACCTCCCCGCGCCGAGCGTGCGGGCGGCCTCCAGGGTGCGTGGCGGCAGGGCACGCAGGGCGGGCAGCACGCTGCGGGTGACGAGGGGAAAACCGAGCAGGGTATACGCCGCGATGAGCATGGGCAGCGTCGCCGAGCGGGCCGGGTACGCGAGCAGATAGCCCACCGCCAGGCTGACGGGCGAGACCATCAGCGGCAGCAGCGAGAGCAGGTCGAGCGTGCGGGAGCGGGCCTGCCATGCGCCGAGGGCTTGCAGGGCGCCGAGCAGCGTGGCCCCCACCAGCGCCAGCACCCCGAAGCGCAGGGTGTTCCAGACGAGGAGCGGCGTGTCCGGATCGCTCAGGGCGCCGCGCCAGTAACTCAGGGTGAGACCGTTCGAGCCGATCACGCCCCGCGCCACCACCGCCACGAGCGGCCCGAAGCACAGGAGGATCACCAGGGCCACGAGCGTCCACAGCCCCACGGCGGCCCCTCCCCGGGCGGGCGGCAGGCCGGAGGCGGGCACCCCCACCCCGCCGCGTGACAGGCGCACGTAGGCCCACGTCGCCGCCAGCGTCAGCACGAGTTGTCCGGCGATCAGGGCGCTCGCCTCACCCAGACGCAGTTGGTAGGCCGTCAGGGTGTAGATCTCCACCTCCAGCGTCGCGTACCGTTCGCCGCCGAGCGCCAGCGGCAGCCCGAAGCTCAGCGCCGAGTACAGGAACACCAGGATGAAGCCCGCCGCCAGCCCCGGCAGGGCGAGGGGCAGCGCCACCGTCAGCGCCGCCCGCACGCCCGAGGCCCCGAGCGTCCGTGCCGCGCCCGTCAGCGTGGGTGGCACGCGGGAAAAGCCCCCGTAGGCGAGGCGGATCATCACCGGCAGGTTGAAGAAGAGGTTGCCCAGGATCAGGAGGATCGGCGTCTCCTCCAGGTCCAGGCCGAGCGGTGCCGTCAGCCAGCCGTTCGGGCCGAGGAGGGCGCTGAGGCCCAGCACCGCCACCAGGGTCGGGGTCACGAAGGGCAGCAGCAGCAGGCGCAGGAGGAGGGCCTTGCCGGGGAGGGCGTAGCGGGAGAGGAGGGAGGCGAGGGGGGCGCCGACCGCGAGGGCGATCAGGGCGGAGGCGGTGGCCTGCCCGAGGGTCCAGGCGAGGCGGGCCGTGAAGTAGGGGTCGCGCCAGATGGCGAGGTTGACGCCGCCCTCGGCGAGGGTGCGGGTCAGGGGGAGGGCCAGGAAGAAGAGGAGGAAGAGGAGGGGGGGGAGGGCGAGGAGCCAGCCGAGGGGGCGGGAGGTCATGGTGGGGTCCTGGGGCGGGGCGACGGGCGGGGGTTGGACGTAGGGTTGAGGGTGGAGGGGGGCAGGGTGACTTGCGACGGCTTACCCCCACCCCCCAACCCCCTCCCCCCAGAGGGGGCAGGGGGAGCGGCGCTGCGCTGGGCAAGGACACACGGACGGCGTGGGTGGTCGGGTTCTTCTGAACGCAAGGTCTGATCTTGTCGCGTCCCATCGGCGTGCCCACCGTCTCGCTGCGCGAGCCGACGTGGTGGTGGGCCAGGGGCGTTCAGTCACAGGTACTCATCGGGCGTCCCGATTGACGGTTTGAAAGAGCAACAGCTTCAGCTTCTTTTCTCCCTCTCCCCTCGTGGGAGAGGGCCGGGGTGAGGGGGCGTGTGACCCGCGCTACCGCCCCTTTCCAGCCATCACCCCATCTTTTTGCCCCTCCCCCACAAGGGGGGAGGCTGGGAGGGGGCCAACCGAAGCGCCCCCCCACGCCCCTCACCGCGCCCGCAGCACGTTCGTCACCCAGGCGTCTACCAACCGTTGCGGGTTGGCGGTCACGCTCGCCGCCACCGGGGTCACGTCCGGCTGCGCGGCGAACTTGAACACCGGGTCGAGCCTCGTGCCCATCACGGCGGGATAGATCCACATCCGCGTGGGGAGGTCGGCCTGCACGGGGTTCGAGAGCATGAAGTCCACGAACTTGCGGGCGAGGGCGGGTTGCTTGGCGCCCCTCAGGACGCCGACGCCCTCGAGTTGCAAGAAGGTGCTGCCGGGCAGGAAGAGGTTCGCGGTGGGAGACTGGGCGGGAAGTCTGGCGGGGTTGTAGCCGTCCGCGTAGTACACCTCGGCGGCGGGGCTGCTCGCGTAGCTCAGGACGATGGGGAAGCGGCCCCCGTTGCGGGTGAAGTCCTTGTTGTAGGCGTCCGACCAGCCGCGCGTGACCCTCAGGCCGTTCGCCCTGGCCTCGCGCCACCACGCCCAGGCCCCCGCCTCACCGAAGTGGTTGACGGTGGCGAGCAGGAAGGCGAGGCCGGGGCTGCTCGTCGCCGGGGAGGACAGGGCGGTCAGGCGGGCGTATTCGGGCTTTTTGAGGTCGTCGAGCGTTTTCGGCAGGGGCAGACCCGTCCTGGCGAAGGCGGCCCGGTCGTAGTTCAGGGCCACGACGCCGTAATCCACGGTATTCAGGAGTCCCGCATCGTCGAGGCGGTAGGCGGCGGGCACCCGGACGAGGGCCGGGGAGCGGTAGGCGTCGAGAAGCCCGGCCTGACGGGCGCGGGGCAGCAAGGTGTTGTCCAGCCCGTACACCACGTCGGCGACAGGGGCGCGGCGGGTGAGGATCAGGCGGCCCAGAAGTTCGCCCGCGTCCCCGCCCCTCACGAAGCGCACGCGGGCATTGTTCGCTTTCTCGAAGGCCGCGACGAGTTTCTTGTCCACGTCGAAGGAGTCGTGGGTGATCACGGTCAGCGTGGTCTGGGCCGTGGCCTGGGCGCCCAGGGCGAGCGCGGTGAACAGCAGCAGGTTCCGCATCGAACATTCCCCCTCGCGTCAGGAAGGGGCAGGGGCACACGGGCTCCTGAATTTGGGCCCGCGCATCACGCTCCCTCCGCCGGTATGACCCGGATCAGGTTCCTGGGGTCTCTCTCAGCCCTGCCCGGCCTGTTGGCACGGCGCATGGGCACCCCCGGTGACGCAAGGGGAGGATAGCGCACGGCGCCGGGCTCTAGGCTGAGGCATGACCCATCTCATCGTCTGGCTGGTCGTACGCGACTCCTCGGGACGGGTGCTGCTGGGGCGGCGCTCGGGGACGACCTTTGCAGACGGGCTGTGGAACCTTCCCGGCGGCGCCGTGGAACCGGGCGAGGGTCTGGCCCAGGCGGCCGTCCGGGAAGTCTGGGAAGAGGTGGGGGTGCGGGTGGAGCCGGGCGCCCTCCGAACACTCGGGGTCAGCCGCTACGACGTGCGGGGGCTCCACGGCCCCGTGCAGGGGGTGGACTTCCTCTTCCTGGCCGACGTGTGGGAGGGAGAACCGACCCCCCTGGAAAAGACCTCCGAGATCGGCTGGTTCCCGCCGGACGCCCTGCCCGCCGACAGCCTGCCGTGGTTGCCCGGCGTCCTCACCGCCCATCTCCGGGGTGCCTGGCTCTCCGAGCAACTCGACGGCCCGGAGGGGCTGCGTGTGTTTCCCAAGGGGTAACGGGGGATGAATGGCGCCCGGTCCTTTCATCTGGAATAATTCCGTTTGGAATGAACGAAGCATTCTCCTCTCCATCCGAGCTGTACGACCTTGTGCGGCTGACCCTGCGGCTGTCGCGGCGCTTCCTGTCCGCGCTCGACGAGCCGCTCGAAGCGGCCCTCGGGCTGAACACCAAGGAACTTCTCGTGCTGGCGGCCGTCATGGACGGGGCCGACACGCCGGGCACGGTCGCGGCCCGCCAGAAGCTGCCCGCGCCGACCGTCACGCGGATCGTGACGAAACTCGTCGGGCAGGGGCTGGTGGAGCGGGTCACGGACCCCGGCGACCTGCGGCGGCAGCGGCTTCGCCTGACCCCCCAGGGCGAGGCCACGCGCGGACGCACCCGCGCGACCGCCCAGGACATCGTGGACGCGCATTTCGGCGCCCTCCCCGCCGAACACGTCGGCGCCGCCCTGGCCGCCCTGAAGGCGCTGGAGGCCGACCTGAAGCCCGCCCCGAGCGCGCGGGAGGCCCTGGCGTGAACGCGCTCCAGCTCTCCGACCGCCAGAAGACGCTCGCCTTCGTGGGCATCCTGACCGTGCTGTTTCTCAGCAGCCTCAACCTCACGGTGGTGGGCAGCGCCATGCCGCGCGTGATCAGCGACCTGGGCGGCTTTCACCTGTACGCCTGGGCCTTTACCGCGTATTCCCTCTCCACCACGATCACCATTCCCATCGTCGGCACGGTGAGCGACCGCTACGGGCGGCGCCCGCTGCTGCTCGCGGGCATCGCCGTCTTCGCCCTGGGGAGCGTGCTGCTGGGCCTCGCGCAGAACATGGGGCAGCTCATCGCCCTGCGCGCCCTCCAGGGGATCGGCGGCGGCACGCTGATGGCGATGAGCTTCACGGCCATCGCGGACCTCTTCACCCCGGCTGAGCGCGGGCGCTACCAGGGGTACACCGGCGCCGTCTGGGGCGTGAGCAGCGTGGTGGGGCCGCTTGTCGGCGGGTTCCTGACCGACCACCTGGGGTGGCGCAGCGTGTTCTTCGTGAACCTGCCCTTCGCGGTGCTCGCGGCGTTTTTCATCTGGCGCTTCTTCCGGCTGCCCGCGCCCGGCGCGAAGGGGCATTTCGACGCGCTGGGGGCGCTGCTCCTCGGCGGGGCGGTGACCACCCTCACGCTCGCGCTGTCGTGGGGCGGGGGCACGTACGCCTGGAACAGCCCGCGCATCCTGGGTCTGCTCGCGGCGACGGTCGTCCTCGGCCTGTGGTACGGCCAGCACAGCCGGGCGCAGGAGCGGCCCATCCTCGACCTGCGGCTCTTGCGTGACCCGGCCATCGCCCTCGCCTCATTGGCGGGCTTCCTGACGAGCGCGGGGATGTTCGCGGCGGTGCTGTACCTCCCGCTCTACATGCAGGGGGTCAAGGCCTCGTCCGCCAGCGGCAGCGGCCTGGCGCTGGCCCCCCTGATGTTCGGCATGATCGTGACGAGCACCCTCAGCGGGCAGATCGTGAGCCGCACCGGGCGCTACAAGGGGCTGATCCTCGGCGGCGCGCTCGTCGCCACGGTGGCCCTCATCCTGAGTTCGACGCTGGGGACGACCACGCCCCTGTGGATCGCCGTCGGGCTGATGGTGCTGCTCGGCGTCGGGCTGGGGCCGGTCAACAGCCAGCTCACGCTCGCGGTGCAAAACGCCGCGCCACCCCGGCAGCTCGGGAGCGCCACGGGCGGCAACCAGTTCTTCCGGCAGATCGGCGGCACCCTGAGCGTCAGCCTCTTCGGGGCGCTCGTGAACGCGCAGCTCGCGGAGAACCTCGGCGCCCGGCTGCCCGCCCAGGCCCGGACGCTCCCCGCGCCCCTTCAGGAGGCCATCGCCAGCCCCAACCTCCTCACCAGCCCGGAGGCGACCGCGCGGCTTCAGGAGGCCCTGGCGCGGCTCGGTTCCCCGGAGCTGTTCGGCCCCGTCCTGGGGGCGCTGCGGGGCGTCATGGCAGACGCCATCGGCCACGTCTTCCTGATCGCGGGCGTGCTCGTCGGGCTCGCCTTCCTCGTCACGCTCGCGCTGCCCGAGCGGCCCCTCGCCGGGAAGACCGCCGCCCCCCGCCGCGAGGGCGCCGCGCCCGCCACGGACTGAGTCCCCTCCGGAAACAGGACGCCTCCTTGCTCAGGGGGCGTCTTTCGCGTTTCCCGGGAGGGACGCGAGGCGGTCCGGCGTCTGCTCGCCCTGGGCGGCGATGCCAAAAAGGCCCACCCGGCCCACCGCGTCGAAGCCGAGGACGACGGCCCAGACCGTCCGGGGGTCGTGCTCGAAGGTGGCGCTGCGGACGTAGTAGGTCACCCCGCCCTCGCTGAAGGTCCGCTCGGCCATCACCTGACGCTCGGCCCCGTAGGTCCGCGCGCCCGCCTCGCGGAAGGCCCGGAAGGCGTCCAGGCTGCCCCACTGCGCCCTGGCCTCCCCCGTGAAGGCCTCCCAGAGCCGTTCGACGCGCAGGGCGTAGAAGTCGGCGACGAGGGCCCGGCCCCGCGTGAGGGCTTCCCGCTCGGCGGGCGTGCTCGGCGCCGAAACCGGGGGCAGCGTGGTCTGCGCGGAGGCGGGGGGAGGCGCCCAGACCAGCAGCGCGGCCAGCAGTAACCAGGGCTTCATGCCCAAGCGTAGGAGCCGGGCGCTCAGCCGTGGTGTCAGCCTGCCGACGATTGGTCCGTTAACCGTTCGATCACGACCGCCACGCCGTCCTCGTCGTTGGAGCCCGTTCCTTGTTCGTCTTCTCCGGCGCCGATCGCAGGAAACTTTTGGAGAAGCCTGCATCAGTAGTGTGCAAAACCTTCTAACATCGCCAAGTAGCTCGGTAAGGGGCAGCGAGTTAAGTTGCCGATCGTCTTTAAGTAATCCCATTCCCCCCAGACGAATAGCAACCATGCGGCGTGTCACTTCAAAATTGCGGGCAAGTATACTAGTAACAGTTTTAAAAAGCTGTAGGTTGCACCCCTGTCGATCGACGTAAAGTATTGCCTTTCCACTACGGTAAAGACGGTGCCGACGAGCGAGGGTTAGGAAACTGTAGTAAAAGTTTTCGCTGGGCATAAGTATGCAGCTTGCTAGATGGTTCGCCTGAAATTCCATTCTGGCTATGTCAGAGATGGGGCCTATTGGTGAACTCAATAAAAAGTCCTGCTCTTCACACATCTCTCGATGCATATATTGATTGTGTCCCAGCAGGAAGTGTGCAAATTCATGAGCTACCGTAAAGCGCTCCCGTTTTATATTCTCGTGTTCTTGTGAATATACCTCGGTAGTAAATCTTTGAAAGTCTGCACGAGCTAGGAAACCTTCATACCGAAGGCCATCTGGTCTGCTACATCCTCTCTGAACCCGTGTGTGTTTAAGTATTGAAAGGCTTTTGTGTAGATTATTAAGGATTACCCTCCCTTCCTTATATCCAGCTTCGGTAAGAAATGTTGTCGCTAAACCTTCGAGGTCTGACTTGCTTAAAAAAGGCACATTGTTGATGCTTTTTGGGTGCGTGATGTGCAAAAGTTGTTCCGAAAGATCGCCTTGACCTACGATTAGCTCTTTGAAGAATTGGAATATTGAGTTGGTATATCCTGATGCAGACCACATGAAATAGTCGAAAACTCGACTCTCGTATTCATCGGATACAATGGCATGGGCAATTTCCCGTGGGGACAGAGATGTCACCAAAGCGCCTGAGGGTGTTCGAGGAAGTTCCCATTTAAAATTGGCTTCAGAGAAATATCTTATATGTCCAAGCTTATAATGTTCAGCTACTTTTCTTGCTCCTGATTGGAGGGCGGAGGCTGTGGCGAAAATGCCTTTGATATTGTGTCCTGAAACCTGCCCCACCTTGTTTATAAATTCCTCAATGTCATCCACTGGGATGGAATGACCATAATTCTTACACTCAATAAGAATTAGTATTGAGCAGGTATCTATGCCTGGGAGAAACACCTCGATTGAGACGTCAAATTCTATATCGGTTCCCCTAACTCTAGAGTAGTATTTTTTCTTCCTATATATTTTACAAAACTCTTTTCTAATATAGAACTCGTTGTTCTCAATAAGCGATCTCAAATCATCGAATACTCGTTCCTCAAATTGATCTCCTTTGAGTGTTGAGTTCATAGTTCTAGTTTATCACTGCAATGACTTATGTGGTCGCGGCAGAAGTCAAGTCACCGCACCTCCAGCACCACGACCGCCGAGGCGTGCTCCTTGGTGTGGGTAAGCGTCAGGTGGGCGACCCAGCCGCGCGCCTCCATCTCGCGCGCGATCTCGGGGCAAAAGCCCAGCACGGGCGGGGCGAAGGGGAAGAGGCCGTCCGGCGTGCGCCCCCGCTCGACCCACACGTCGCGCCAGCCGTGGGGACGCGGCCACACCTTCTGGAAGGCCTCCTTGGCGGCGAAGCGGGCCGCGAAACTGGGGGCGGGGTCGGCGAGCCGGGCGCAGTAGGCGAGTTCGGCGGGGGCGAAGAGTTTGAGCGCCCGGTCTCCCTCGCGGCGCAGCAGGCCCCGGATCCGCTCGATCTCGATCAGGTCGTGTCCGATGGCGACGATCATCCGGGAAGTATGGTGACACGGCGCGGCGGGGCACGGACGAACACCTCCGCCGGGTGGGTCCTTCCACCCCGGGCCCGACCCCCTATCCTGTCCGCGATGCCCCCTTCCCCCGCGCCCCTTTTCCCCGACCTGCGCCTGCCGACCGTCGCCGGGGTCCTGCGAGAGGCCCAGGCGCAGTGGCGCGCGGTGGGCGTCACGCGGGTGCGGGTCTTCGGCTCGGTGGCGCGGGGGGAGGCGGGAGAGGCGTCCGACATCGACCTGCTCGTGGACTTCGCGCCGGGCCGGGCCGTGGGCCTGCTCGACCTGATGCGCGCCCGGGCGGTCTTCGAGGACCTCCTGCGCCGCCGGGTGGACGTGATGACCGAGGGCGCCCTGAGGCCCCCCCTGCGCGGCGAGATTCTGGAGGACGCCGTGGACGTGCTCGGCTCCGGGCCGCTTCCCCGTCCCTCCCACCGCCCCAAACGCTGGCGCTGGCGGGTCTTCGACCTGCTGGACGCCGTGGACCGGATCACCGCCTGCGCGGACGGGCACACCCTGACCACCTTCCGCGCCGACGAGCGCACCCGCGACGCCGTGCTGCACAACCTCGCGCGGCTGGGTGAGACGACCAAGTTCATCCCCCAGGCGGTGCAGGACACCCACCCCGAGGTGCCCTGGGCTCTCCTGCGCGACGTGCGGAACCTCGTCGCCCACGACTACTTCGGCATCGACCACGCCCTCGTGTGGCACACGGCGCGGGTGGACCTCCCGGCGCTGCGCCCCGCCCTGCAAGCCCTGGCCGACGGCGAGGAGGCCGGGGGCCGGGGGCGCTAGCCGGGCCGGGTGAGTCCTCGTGTGGCAGCCCTGGACCGGGGTTCAGACCTCCCGTCAGATGTTGGAAAGACGACGGGGCAATACTTCAGGAAGGGTAAGGACGCTCCTCATTATCGGGGAGCGCCGGGAGGGCGTATGGATGAACCGGGAAGAGGGCTCAAGCTCGCCGCGTTCGACCCCAACGACATGGAACGCGGAGAGGACGGCGAACTCTACCACCTGCCGACCCTGCGTGCCCTCCACGCGGCGGGTCGCCTCGCCCGTGGCAGCGCCGGGTCTCTCCTGCTGATGGAGAGGACTGCTCCGCAGGGCATCCGGCTGATCGCCTGATCGCCGCGTCCCCCCGTTCACCCTCCGCCCTTTTGCCCCGGCAGGCGGGCCCTCACGTCCACGGCAGCGCCGACCGTTCCCGCCAGTAGTGGGCCGGGATCCGGGCGAGGCCGCGCAGGGCGTCCAGGTGCCCGGGGGTGAGGCGGAGGGGATGGGCCCGCAGGTTGCTGTGCAGGTGTTTGGCGGTCGTCGCCCCGCTGAGCACCACGTCGGCCCAGGGCTGCGCGAGGACGGCGGCGAGGGCCACGGCGTCCGGCGTCGCATTCAGGTCGGCGCAGATTGCCGAGAGGGCGGGCGGGACCTCGCCCCGTGAGGTCAGGCGCCCGTTCGCCACCCCCTCCTTGACGACCACGCCCCAGCCCGCCGCGTGGGCCTCCCCGAGCGCCCCCTCCGCCGAGGGTTCGAGGAGGTTCCAGGTCGCCTGCACCACGCTCAGGGGGTTCACGCCGTCCACCCGGACTTCCAGCGCCCGCCGCAGGGTCTCGGCCTGCGCGGGGCCGCTTGTGCTCAGGCCCACCCGCACGCCCGCTCCTGCCAGCTCGGCGAGCCGGGCGAGCACACGCTCATCTTCCAGCACGCCCGTCTCCAGGGTCGCCGAGTGGATCAGGTACACGTCGGGGCGGCGGCCCAAGGCGGCCCGGGTCTCGGGCCACTGCCGCTCCAGGGTGGCGAGCGTGTGGTCCTTGACCTCGTGCGTCTCGGCGTCCGTGCGCCAGCCCGCCGTGTAGGTGTAGCCCCACTTGCTGCCCACGGCGGCCCCGTGCCCCCGCTCGCGCAGCCAGCCGCCCAGGAACGACTCGGCCTCCCCGTAGCTGCGTGCCGCGTCGAAATACCGCACGCCCGCCGCCCACGCCGCGTCGAGGACGGTCCAGGCCCGCTCGCGCATCGCCGCCATGTCCTTGCCCGCGCCCACGTCCTCCCCGTGCCCCAGGTTGATGTATCCGGGCCGCCCCAGCGCGGCGAGGCCGAGGCCCAGGCGGGTCACGTCAGGCGGCGCCCCACCCAGAATGCGGGCGGGCAGGGTGGAGGTGGTCATGGTGTGCCCTCCAATGCCACGAGAACATCCTCGGGGTCAGGGGTGCCGTCCAGGTGCACTTCCCGTTCGTGGGAGAACCCGCCGAGACGATACCGTCCACCGTCGGCGCTGAGGACCCGCGCATTCCAGGGGCAGGCTTCCGAGGCGAGGAGGGCGACGGCAGCGGCGACGTTTTCCACCGGAAGGCTTGGGGCACGGGCGCGGTCACGAAAGATGCGGGTTCCAGCCACGGGAGCGACGGCGTTGGTGCGGATGCCGGAGTTCGCCCCCTCTCCGGCCAGGCCGTTCATCAGCCCGAACTGCGCTGCCTTGCCAACCCCGTAGGCGGTGACGTCAGAGCCCGCGGAGGCGTTCAGTCCGTACCCGCTGGCCGTCAGCACCAGACGTCCGTAGCCGCGCGACCGCATGTGGGGCCAGGCGGCGCGGCACAACCAATACGGGGCATCGATGTTCACCAACCGCATGGCCTCCCACTCCTCGGGGGTGGTCGCGGTAATCGGGCCGTAGCGGACGATCCCGGCGTTGTGGATCAGGGCGTCCAGCCGTCCGAACCGCTCGACCGTGCGTTCGACCAGGCCCTCGCAGCCCGGGCGGGTGTTCAGGTTCACGTCGTCCGCTACGGCCTGTCCACCCGCCCGGGTGATGGCGTCCGCCACAGCCCGTGCCGGGGCGGGGTCGCCGCCCGCACCGTCCCGCTCAACGCCCGCATCGTGAACGACCACCGTGCCTCCCAGACGGGCGATCAGGCGCGCGTACGCCTCACCCAGCCCGCGCCCCGCGCCCGTGACCAGCACCACCCGCCCGTCGAACCTCACCCTCATGCGCCCTCCGCCTCGATCTCGACGAGGTGCCGGGGGTCGATCAGCGCCGCCCCCTGCACCAGGCTCGCGGCGGGGCGGATGGTCCCGAAGACCTCCCCGTGCGCCCGGCCGACCGCCTCCCACCGGCCGATGTCGGTCACGAACATCCGGGTGCGGACGACGTGTTCCAGCCCTGCCTCGGCCTCCCGAAGCGCCCAGGCGACGATCTCCGGCGCCGCCCGGGTCTGCCCGTAGGCGTCCCCGACGGACACGACCTCGCCGTCCACGGTGGCGGTCGTGCCCGCGACATGGACGACGTTCCCGACCCGCACGGCGCGCGAGGAGCCGACCACCGCCTCCCAGGGCGAGGAGCCGCCGATGTTCCGCCTCATGGGGGGAGGGTAGCAGTCGGGGCGACCCGTCCCGCCGGGGCCCGGGCCGGGCGGCGCGAGGGTGCCCGTCGGGAGCGGTGAAATGAGGACCCGGCCATGCGAAGCGCCCGCTCTCCTCCGGCCGTTCCCGGTCGTCCGGCAGGATTGACTGGAGTTGTGGACACGGGCGGGGCTCACGGCGCGTAGGGTGGAGGAAAGCGGGGGGGGCCGGAGAACTTCTCAGGAGGTGGAATGGACGTGTCGGAGGAGTGGCAAGTGGAACTCGGCCCGGCGGCGGCCGGGCGGCTCGGGCGGGAGGCCGGACTCGGGGAGGCCGAGGCTGGGCGCGTCCTGCGGGAGGGCCTGCCCCTGCTGCGCGCCGCGCTCGCCGAGCAGGCCCGCACCCCCGGGGGCGAGCGCCAGATCGCCGAGGCCGTCCAGAACCTGCCCCGCTTCGCCGGCGTCGAGGCGGCACTTGGCGGTCCCGGGGGAGCGCAGGCCCTCTTGCGCGCCGGACAGCTTCTCGGCCCGGCCCTGCTCGGCCCCGGGGCGGCCGCCATCGCCCGGCGGGTGACGGGCACGGCCGACCCGGCGCGCGTTGAACACCTGCTGTTCCTGACGCTGCCCCTCGTGCTGAGTCTCTCCGGGGGGCGCGGCCTGTCGGGTGAGCGGGCCGAGGGAGAGCCTGTCCCCGGCCCCGCCCGCACCGTGATCTCCGCCGCAGCGGGCGTTTCCCCACCGCCCGAGGACCCCGCCCCCGGGGGGACCACGCGGCCAGGCCTCCGTGCCCACGACCTGTTGGAGGGAGTGCGGGCCCAGTTGGGAGGGGACGTGGCGGTGCGCCTCGGCACGCTGGCGGGGTTTGGCGGCGCCTCGGCCGCCCGCGCCGGACAGGCCGCGCTGCCCGTCGTCCTGGGGGCCCTCGCCCGCAAGGGCCGCAGCGAGGCGGCGGCGGGCGTGTTCCTGGGCCGCAGCGGCGACTTCGAGCGGCTCGTGGACGCGGACGGGAACCTCAATCCCCACCTGCTCGACGATCCTGCCCGGGTTGCCCAGATCGAGGGGCAGGGCCGTGGGCTGCTCGGGCCGCTGTTCGGCAACATCGACGGGGTGAAGGGCCGCCTGGGGTCCGCCCTCGGCGGCTCGGGCGAGAGCGCCGGGAGGCTGCTCGCCCTGCTCACCCCCCTCGCGCTCGGCCTGCTCATCCACCGCGCCCGGGCGGGAGGCCTCGACGCGCGGCGCCTGAGCGCCCTCCTCGGGGAGCTGGACCCCCACCTCCCCGGCCTCCTCCCGGCGGGCCCCCCGGGTCTCGGGGCCCTGCTGGAGGCCGGGTCGGGGGTGGTCGCCGTTTCTCCGGAACCTGTCCCGGCTCCAGTGACCGTGCCCCCCCGGCCCCGGCCGGTCGTCCCTGCCCGGCGCCGCCGGGGCGTGCCCTGGTGGCTGTTCCCGCTCCTGTTGCTCACGCTGGGCGGGGGCGGCTACCTCCTGTTTTCCCAACCCGCGCGGGCCCCTGCCCTCGGGGCGGCCCGGGCCGCGGGCGAGGGCGTCACCGTGAGCAGTCCCACGCCGGGGTCCGACGTTCCCCTCGCCGACCTCACCCTGCGTGGCCTGGGCCGCCCCGGCGACACCCTGACGGTCGAGGACGGCGGCCTGGAGGTCGCGTCCACCCGGGTCGGTCAGGACGGCGCGTGGCGGGTCACGCTCCCCACCCCGACCCTGGGTGAGCACGCCTACACCGTGCGCGGGGGGGACGGCGCCGCCAGCCCGGAGCTGAGGGTCAACGTGACCGCCGGGAACGCAGACGACCCCGGAACCGCCGGTTCAGGGGCGGACCCGGAGCCCCCTGCTGCCGCCGGTCCCGCCGCCCTGCCGAGCGAGGCCTTCGACATCGCCGAGCCCGCGCCGGGCGCGCAGTTGCCCCCGGGCCGCTTCACCCTGAGGGGGCGCGGACTCCCCGGGGAGAGCCTTCAGATCGTCGAGGACGACACCAGCCTGGGCAACGTGACGGTGGGGGTCGACGGAAACTGGAGCCTGAACGTCCCCAGTCCCAGCCCGGGCCCCCACACCTACGCCGTGTACGCGCCAGACTCGACCGAACTCGGCCGGGTGGCGGTGACGGTGGAAACCTTCAGCTCGCTGTCGCCCACCGGGAGTTGCGACCGCGAGTACACCCTGAGCATCACCGACGGACAGACCGTTCGCGCGCCCTTTCGCTTCGGCGGAGTCGGCCAGGGCGAGGGCTACCGGGTGACCGTCCGCCGCGCGGGCCGCGTCGTGGGCAGCCGCGACATCTCCCTCGACCCGACCTGCGGCTGGAGCTACCAGAGTCGGCCCGGTGCCGGAGCGGTCACCTATGAGGTCCGCCCGCTCGGCCGTCCCGGTGCCGAGGCCCTCAGCGTCGTCCGTCTTCTCGTGCAGCCGTGACGGGTCTCCAGACGTCCACTCAGCGGCTCACGGTCCAGATACCCGCGAAGTCCGCGAGCTGGGTGTCGGTGCCCGGCGCCTCGTAGGCGCTGATGCTGCCGTCCAGATACAGCGCGTCCGGACACCCCAGCGTGTCCCGGAACAGCAGCGCGAAGGTGTGGAAGTTCACCGGCCCCGCGCTCACCACGAACCGCACCCGGCCGTCCCGGCAGACCCCCACGCCGCTGCGGACCCTGAAGCTGGTGCCTTCCCGGTTGAAGGCGGGATGCAGGCGGCCGCCCTGCACGAGCAGCGGCCCCGACTGGGTGGCATAGGTCGGCGAGACGTTCAGGCGGCGGTAGGCCCCGGTCTCCGTGACGCCCGCCCGCTCGCCCCTCACCCAGAAGACGCCGTTGGGCAGCAGCGCGAAATTCCCGCCTGAGCGCGCACCGTTCAGGCCCACCAGTGTCCGCCCGCCCTCGACGTGCAGCCCCAGCGGGCGCAGGCCCGGCGCATAGATTCCGCTGTTCGTGGCGAACAGCATCCGCTTTCCCTCCCGGTCCAACTGCCCGCGCACCCGCTCGAAGGTGCGGTAGGGCTCGCCGTCGGCCGGATTCCTCCAGTGCAGCCGCAGCGTGTCCCGCGTCAGATCGACCACCGCCACCGTGTACAGCCTTCCTCCGGCCGTGACGTGCTCGACCGTCAGTCCCCGCGCCTTGGAACAGGCCGTCAGCGGGAAGGCGAGGAGCAGAGAAGTCAGCAAACGGAGCGAGGAGAGGGGTGACATACCCCGCCGATGATGCCCGCCCGCCATGAGGTCGGTGTGATCGGAAGCGCGTTGAACATCCGTCCCGGCGGCTGTCCTCAGCCTGTTCGGCACGGCAGGGGACTGCCCCCGGTCCCGCGCGGCCGGGGGAGTTGACAAAGGGGGGATGGCCCTGTATCTTTTCTGAGCCTCGGTTGAGGCGAGCCGCATGACAAGCGAAGGTGTGAGCGAGAATGCAACGTCCGGTGCGGGCCGAGAGGCCAGCGCTGAGAGACGAGACGGTCAAGAGAAC
>NZ_JAHKSN010000027.1 GCF_018863415.1 Deinococcus aestuarii
GACGGCCATCATCCAGTGGTTTTGCAGGGCCGGGTTGGGGCCGCGCCCGTCGGTCAGCACCTGCGAAACGGGCGTGAAGGGGCTGGCGACCGTCGCGCACACGCCCACGAAGAAGAGCAGGCTGACGAACATCGCGCCCAGGGCCCAGGGCCGCAGGGCGTCCCGCCGCAGGGTCAGGCTCAGCACGAAGGCGAAGCCCGCGAGCAGCCACGCCCACAGCAGGATCGAGCCCTCCAGCGCCCCCCACAGGCTCGTCACCTTCACCCAGGTCGGCGAGGCCCGCATGGAGTGTTCGGCCACGTAGCGCACCGAGAAGTCGTCGCCCAGCAGGGCCACCATCAGCGTCAGCGTGGCGAGGCTCACGAGGGCGAAGACCGCCCACACTGCCCGCCGCGCCGCCTCGGTCGCCCGGGTGTCGGCCTTCAGCCCGCCCACGACCGCGAGCCAGGTGCCGCCCAGCGTGAAGGCGAGGGCCGCCAGGAGCGAGAGCTGCCCCAGCGCCCCGAGCGCGCTCGATTGGAAGGAAATCAGATTCAACATCTGGCGCAAGTCCTCACTCGCCCTGCCGGAACAGGGCCTTGATCACGTCCCCGACGTATTCATCCATTGCTCGCCTCTCCCACGACGCAGCTCGACCCTGAATTCCATACTGCTCCTGCATGAACGCCTTGCAGCGGGAAAACGGACCCCCGCGTCAACCACCCTCCCCCTGTAACCATACGTATGAGCACTTGTTCATGCGTACAGTGTATGGGAAACTCAGGCTGGGTTCAGGGGCACCCGTCCCACCCTTGCTCAACCGCAGCCTTGCTTGACCTGACCAGGCCTCCGGTGCTGCCGTGAAGAAGATCCATGCGGCCGCCCGGCAGCCGCGAGGAGTTTCCACGCTTGAATCCCGGTTCCGTTCACCCGTTGAGGTCGAGTTCGCCCCGGAAGGGGTCTCCTGTTCTCCTTCCCCGTTCCATCGCCTGGAGGCTGGTCTGGCTGGTGTTCCTGCTGGTCCCTGACTCCTGGTCTGGGGGGTGGGGGCTCGCCGTGGCGGCCGGGTTCGAGGTGGCCGGCCCGCTCCCCGTGCCCGACACCGCCGCCCTCGACGGGCTGGGCCTGAACACCTGTCCGGCTCCTCAAGCGCCGCTTGACCGCCTGCTGTTCGAACGGACGCAGGGGCAGGGCGCGGCGCTGAGCTGCGGGAACCAGGTGGAAGGGCTGTTGCACTTCCCGAACGCGGACCCCACCTACAGCGCTCAGCCACGCCGGCCGGGGGGAGCCTTTGACCTGCTGGTCGGCCAACTGCGCCAGACACGCCGTGAACTGCTGATCGCCAACATGATCTGGGACGACGGCCCGGATGCGCCGGGGGCGCGGGTCGCCCAGGCCATCGCTGCCCTGCGGCGGGACGTGGCTGCGTTCCCCGACCGCTACCCGGACGGCGTGACCGTGCGCGTCATGCTGGGCAACTCCATCCGGCTGGGCGACCTCCTCGATCCGGCAGCCAACGCCTACAGCGCCGCCCGGCACCTGCTGGAAGCGGGCGTGCCGCTGAGCGGGGACCGTGTGCCTGGCTGGCGGCTGGAGATCGCCAACTACGCCTACGCCCTGCCCCACAACCACGTCAAGCTCGTCGTGCAGGACGGCGAGCGGGTGCTGGCCGGCGGGTACAACATCAGCTTCTTCCACGAGCCGCAGACGGCACCGAGCGGGCGCGGCCTCGACCTGACGGACCTCGCCCTGTGGGTGCGCGGCCCGGTCGCCCGAAACGCGCGGGCGGCCTTCCGCGACGGGTGGGCCCTGAGCCGGCTGCTCACGTGCCGAACCCCGCCGTCGTCAGTGACCCTGCGGCGCGACTGTCCCTTTGAGGTTCGGGCAGCGCTGCTGCCGCTGGACTGGGCGGCCCCGCCCCCCGCCGCCGGGACCGCCCGGGTGTACCCCCTCTACCGCCGCCGCGGCTACCCGGATGCCGACGACACGGTGAGCGCCCTCTTCGCGGCGGCGGGCACGAGCATCGACGTGATGCAGTCCCAGGTGAGCGGCACCCTCGGCTGCGTGGGCAAGCTGTCCGAGCCGGGCGGTTGCGACCCCGCCTTTCAACTGCCGGTGTGGCGCGCCGCCGTGCGCGCGATCCGCGAGCGGGGCGTCACGCTGCGGCTGCTGCTGGACTACGATCCCCTGCTCCAGGCCGAGACGCTGGCCCTGCTGCGTGGCCTCCAGGCCGAACTCGCGCCGCTGGGACTGCAAGACCACGTGCAGGCCCGCTGGTACGGCACGGCGGGCGGGCTGCACACCAAGGCCGCCCTGATCGACGGGCAGATGCTCACGGTCGGGAGCCAGAACCTGCACCATTCCTCGTTCGGGCCGCTCGGCCTGGGCGAGTACACGCTCGCCACGAGCGACGCCGGCGCCATCGACGAGTACCGGCGCATGTTCGCCTTCGAGTGGGCCCGCGCCCGGACGATCCAGGCGCCCTGGTGGCTGCCCGCCGACTTCCGTCCTTCACCCCGCCCTGAGCCGGAACCGGGCGACCGCCGGGGACGGGACTAGATGGCGTGGGCGTGGACTCGGGGCAGGTGTGGGCAAGGGGTGCCTTCAAGCCACCCCACCCTCCCAGCGCAGGGGCAGAGGGTCCTGCGGCAGGTGGCCGGTATCCTGACGCTCGCCGGGCTCGGCCTGTGCGGGCGGGCTGGAGCGGTGGGGGTGGAGTTTCCACTGTGGCTGGGCACCGTGACGCCGCCCTCACCGCTCAACCCGTCCGCGCTGACGTGCCCCATTCCCTCCGACCCCCTCGAATCCGCCCTCTGGCGGGTCACGACCGAGGGGGGCCGGGTCGATCACTCGTGCGGCAACACATTCCTAAGCTACCTTCGCACGCCCGAGCAGCCGGACGCTTTCGACGTGACCGCCCAGCAGGTCCGGCAGGCGCGCTCGGAAGTCCTGCTTACCACGATGGAGTGGCACGCAGGGGAGGGACACCCCGGCTGGACCTTCGCCCTTGCCGCGCGCGACCTGTACGGGCGGGTGCGGGCTGATCCCGCCGCCTACCCGCAGGGCATGACCGTGCGGGTGGTGCTGGGCGGCTTCCCCGACCTGAAACGCGAGGACGGCGCCACCCAGGCCCTCGAACTCGTACGGGACCTGACCCGCCTCGGTGTGCCCCTGAACGACGCGCGGGTGGGCTGGCAGCTCGGCGTCGCGAACTACCGCTACTTCCCGCACAGCCACGTGAAGCTGCACGTAATCGACGGCCAGGACCTCACGGTGTCCGGATACAACTACACCGACTGGCACCTGCCGGACACGTCGCCGGGCGGGCGGAACCTTCACGACCTCGGCCTGCGGGTGCGCGGTCCGGTCGCGCAGGACGGCGTGGCGGTGTTCGACGACCTGTGGCGCAAGTCACGTCAGGTGAGTTGTCCGCAGGGCACGCGGGCGGGGGACGTGGCCAGGGTCTGCACCCTCCGGGAACCCGACCCCCCCACGCACCCGGACGCCGCCCGCCGCCTGAACACGGTCGGCCCGGCCCGGGCCTTCCTGCTGTACCGCCGCTCCGGCTTCGATCAGGCCGACCGGGCGCAGGTCGCCCTCCTCGGGGCGGCCAGGCAGAGCCTCGACCTGATGCAGGCCCAGTTCAGCCCCTCCCTGGGCTGCTGGTCCGCCTACCTCCAACCGCAAGACTGCCCGGTCAGCCGCTGGCCTGTGTACCTGGGCGCCGTGCTGGACGCGATGGAACGTGGCGTGAAGGTTCGCGCGCTGATGGTCGATTACGGCATCGACCGCGCCCCCAATCGCAGCGGGGTCGCCCTCCTGCGCCTGGAGGCCCGGCGGCGCGGGATCGAGGACCGCTTCGACGCGCGCTACGTCACCTTCCCCATGCATACCAAGGCCCTGACGGTGGACGGCCGGATGGTGCTGGCGGGCAGCATGAACTTCCATTTCTCCTCGTGGGGGCCACTCGGCTTGAACGAGGCGATGCTCGCCACGAGCGACGCGGGGGCCGTGTCCGAGCAGCAGGCGAGCTTCGAGGACGTGTGGAAGAACCGGAGTCGCCCCATTCCGCAGGAGTGGTGGATGCGGAACGTGACGCCGGGGTCACCAGAGCAGGAACCGGGGAAGGACTCACCCGACCGGGGTGTTGAACCGCCTTTCCGGGGGGCCCGGCTCGCCGGGAGGTGAGGTTCTCACCCCCGGAGGACGGTGACAGGTGAAGTTGAGCCCGTGGGATACTGCGGGCATGATCCCGAGCCGTGCGTGTGCCGCCCTGCTTGTCAGTGCCTGGCTGGGAGGTGCGGTCGCGCAAACAGGCCTGGACATTCCTGCGCTGCCCCTCCCGTCTGCCCCGCCTTCCGCACAGACGACCGCTCCGGTGCCTGTTCCTGCGCCCACTCCGGTCCCGGCCCCCACCGAGCCGACGCCCGCGCCCGTGGCCCCGGCGCAGCCTCCCGCACCCGCCCCGGCCCCACCGCCTGTTCCGGCACCCGCACCAGAGCCGACGGCGGCGCCGACCCGGCCTGCCCGGGCGGCGCCGCTGCTGATCACGGTGCAGGCGCAGTGGCCCGCCCTCGTGGACGGCCGGAAGACGACGGTGCCCTTCAACCGCACCCTGACCCTGCCCGGCCCGCGCGTGGCGGAGTTGCGGGCGCGGGGTGTGATCACGGCCAGCCTGGACGCCGACCCGCGGCAGTTCCTGGCCGACCTGCCCCGGCAGCCCCAGGACGCCCGCTTCGAGAACCAGTGGGACGGCTGGGCGATCGTGCAGCGCAACGGGCTGACGGTGGACGAGGCGAGGACCCGGGCCAACGTGCTGGCCGCCCTCAAGGACCCCCGGGGAGTGAAGGCGAACGTCGTCGTGACCGGGCAGACCGCCCCGAAGCGCACGCTCGACTACTTCGTGTCGCGCGGGATCACGGCCCACCTGGGCACGGGCGAGACGAACTACTACGGCAGCAGCCCCGAGCGCGTGACGAACATCCACGTGGGGGCCAGCCGCTTTCAGGACCGGTTGCTGGAAGGCAAGACGTTTTCCTTCAACCGGATGGTGGGACCCATCAGTACGCGCACGGGCTTCGTCACGGGTCTCGTCATCGCCGGTGACCGCACGGCCAATGGGGTTGGCGGCGGCATCTGTCAGGTGAGCACGACCGTGTTCCGCACCCTTTACAGCGCGGGCCTGCCGATCCTCGAGCGGCGCAACCACTCGTACCAGGTGCGGTACTACGACCCGCAGGGTCTGGACGGCACCATCTACCAGCCCAACCTCGACCTGAAGTTCGCCAACGACACGGGCGGGCCTTTGTGGTTCCAGAGCGAGTGGAACGACGAGGAGGCCCGCCTGACGGTGAGTATGTTCGGCCGGGCGCGCCACTTCACCGTGGAAGTCGGGACGCCGCGCACCCTCAAGAGCACCCCTGCTCCCCCGGACCGCCTGATCCGGGACGCCACGCTGCCCGCCGGGGAGCGCAGGCAGGTGGACTGGGCCGCCCCCGGCGCCGTGATCGAGGTGACGCGGCGCTTCGTGCGGGGCGGGCAGACCTTCAAGCAGGACACCCTCAGAAGCACCTACCGGCCCTGGCCCAACATCTTCCTGATCGGCACCCGGCGCTGACCGCCCGGCTGGGGACTCACTGGAGGCTGGAAGGGTCGATGGACCTGCCGCCCTGGTAGAGGCGGTAGTCCACGTGGGCGCCGCTGCTGTTCCCGGTGCTGCCGACCCGGGCGATCACCTCGCCGGCGTTCACCCGTGCGCCGACCCGGACGAGGTTGGCGCTGTTGTGGCTGTAGCGGGAGGTGAGCCCGCCCCCGTGGTCGAGAACCACCGTCCAGCCCCAGCCGCCCTGGCCGTCGAAGCGGGACTCGGTGACGGTGCCGGGCAGGACGGCACGGATCGGCGTGCCGCTGGGAGCCGCCAGGTCCAGACCCGGGTGGGTGGCCTGGAACGGCGTCGTGAGCCGGCCCTGCAAGGGCCGCCCGGCGGCGCCACGCACCGAGGCGGGACGCAGGGTGACCGTCGTGCGCGCGCGGGCCAGCGGCGCAGGGGGCAGACTGAGCCGCTGCCCCACCCGCAGGGGGCGCCGGGGGTCCAGCGCAGGGTTGGCCTTCAGCAGGGCCTGGAGGGTGAGGCCCTGACGCTGGGCGATCCGGGACAGGGTGTCGCCGGGGCGCACGGTCCAGGCCCGCGTCTCGCCGCGAGCATCCGGCAGCCGGAGAACAGTGCCGGCCGGCAGAACGTCCAGGCGGACCCCGGGATTCGCGCGTCGCAGCGCTGCCGCCGTGGTGCCGGACCGGACGGCGAGTCGGGTCAGCGTGTCGCCCGGCTGCACGGTGACGGTGGTGGCGGCGGAGAAGCTGACGGCCGTGAGGGCCAGCGCCGTGAGCAGGAAGCGTCGCATAAACGTGCGGCACCTTACCAAGCAGACTTAAAAGGTTGATGAATGATCAGGCGCGCAGATGAGATGTCCTTCTGTGAGACCGTCAGGTGCTGAAACAGCGCCGGGGAGGACAAGGTGTGGTGGGCACCCTCTCAGGGATGGGACGGACTGGATGCTCAGGGAGCAAGGACTCAGCATTCATGACGTGCGAGGTACTCCACGCGAGGTCTCGTTGCGGGGGATGAATCCCACGTGATCGGTGTCGGCTTCCCGGAATGTCTCACCGGGGGTGGGTCGACCATCTCTTCATTCCCCTCACCTGCGGGAGCTCGCGCCCCGGAAGTGTCAGCCACCGGAGGTGCTCCACCACCCATAAGCCCGCCTTGATCTCCCGCACGGCTCTGGCCTCGTCCGTGCCCCACCTCCGGGACCACGTCTCCCACCCGGACTGCGCCCGTTCTGTGCGAGACGGGTCGTGTTACCCGCTGTGCTCAGGCTCCGGGAAGACCAACAGGTCGGTCAACTCGAGGTTATGCCCTTGCCGTGTGGTGGTTCCGCCGCTTGCCGCAACGGAGGCCGACCTCCTCTCCTGCCGCAGAGCCGTCATGGCGTCCCCAGGGAGCAGAAGCGTCTCGGCACCCGGGTCTTGCAGCCTTCAGGTCCACGGGCACCTGCCCGTTCATCCGTTGGTCGCCTGCGGTGCTTCCAAATTCCACCACACCGCCTGGCGGACGATCAGGGCAGTCAGTCTGTCAAGACCTATCCACGTCTTGCATGCGGCGCACGCCCTGGACTTGGTGCGAGCCGCCGGGGAGAGAGTCCCGCATCAGGGGCTCTCGATCCGCAGGAGCCAGTCGTTGGCGCGGCCCTGGGAGGGAGCGGAGAAGGTGCGCTCGCCGGAGTTCGCATAGGTGCCGATCTCCGTCGTCTTCCCCGTGCGTGGATCGAGCCACGCGGCGCGAACCTGGCCGCCCTCCAGCCGTCCCAGGGTGACGTTGACGCTGCCCCCGTCGGGCAAATACACCCAGGCATAGTCCTGGCCCCGCAGGGCCACCACCGGGCGGGTTCCTGTAAAGCTCCCCTTCACCAGGGTCTCGTCGGGCACCCGCTCCCGGGCCGGCCGGGACTCCAGCAGCCCCTTGATAATCTGCAACTGCCGGGCTCCTGGTGCCGAAAGCGCCTCCTGCCACGCCTTTTTGCCATCGTACACATCGAAGCCCCAGATCACCCGGTGGCCGTAGCTGTGGCCTGCTGCCCCCGCGAAGGTGCTCCAGTACGCCACGTTTCGCACGTCCACCTCGTCGGCGTAGCCGTTGTTCTTGTCATTGCAGACCGCGTGCTGTTCGTAGATCGGCTCGGCATTGACCACCGGCTTGATCGGCGTGCGCTTGAACGTGCTGAGCACCTTCTGGGCCTCCCGCTCCCCCCGGCAATGCCCGGTCTGCCACAGGTTGAAATCCAACCAGGGGTCGGCCTGGAAGTACTCCGCCGAGGTCTTGCCTCCGCGTGGGTGATAGGTGATCAGGGCCCGGTCACGCCCCCCCACCCCCTGCTCGATGCCCTCGGCCAGCGCCCGCCAGACGGCGCGTTGCTCTTCCGTCTCCGGGTTGCGGTCGCCGCCCAACACCCAGATGACCGGCTTGTCCTTGTAACGCTGCCCAAGAAAAGCGCCGTACGAGCGGGCAGAGGCAGGGGTGAAGATGGGCTCGTCGTTGACCCAGCGGCCCCAGCTCGGCAGCAGCGCGACCGTCAAGCCCAGCGAGGCCGCCTGATTCACCACGTAGTCCACGTGGTCCCAGTAGTCGTAGGCCCCGGCGTTGCCCGGGTCGTTCCCGGGGGTGGTGAGGGGTCGGCCGGGGTCTTTACCGACGAGGGGCAGGTCACCCTGCGCGTTGGGCACCGTCAGGCCGTCCATCTCCGCGAGGGCCACGGCCTGGATCACCGTGAAGCCCTGTGAGGCGCGAGTCTGGAGGTACAGGCGGGCGTCGTCGCGGTTCAGGCGGTGGAACAGCTCCCAGCCGGTGTCCGCCCAGTACAGGAACGGCCGCCCGTCCGCGTATTGCAGCCGCCGCCCGTCGGGCGAGACCGTCAGGCGGGACCCGGACGTGGTGGGCACGACCGCCCGGGGCGTTCCCTGTGCAGTCCGAGGTTGCGCCGGGACCAGGGTGAGGTGGTCGATGATCACGTTGCGGTCCTCGCCTGCCTTGCTCCCGAGGGCGTCGTTGGTGAATTCCAGCTCCAGGGTCTGCCCGGGCGCGAGCGAGGTGGTGGCGAGGTCGAAGGGAGCGTAGGTCCTGGAGGTGACGGTGGCGGTGCCGAGCTGGGTCCCGCCCCGCCTCAACGCGACGCTGGGCCAGCCCTGGTACTCGTCGGCGCGGGCGGTGAGGCGCAGGGTGTAGGACCCGGCGGGGAGGTTCCCGGGCACCACGAAGCGGACCGTTTGACCGGAGGACCACAGCCCCACCGCCTGCCTGCCCGAGGCCGCCTGCTCTCCGACCGTGTTCCCGCCTGGGAGGGGTTCCAGGGTGAGCTGGCCGGAAGCTTTGGGCACCTGAAGGGCGCCCGGCGTCCGCCGCAGGGCCTCGTCCCACCGGGCGGCGAGCTTGCCGTAGCCCCCCGCGGTGGGGTGCACCCCGTCGGCCAGGTCGGCGAGGGTGAGGGTGGCCCCCACGTTCACGAAGCTGATCTTCTTCCCCTGCGCCGCCCGGCTTGCCACCAGGGCGGGCAGCGCGGCGTTGTAAGCCGCCACCCGGCGGTTCTCGTCAGGATTTTGCAGCGGGGGCAGCGAGGAGACGAGGACGCGTGCGCTCGGGCGCCGGGCGCTGATCTGGTCGAGCAGGGCACCCAGGCGCGCAGGGGCCCTTGTCAGGTCACGGTTCTGGATGATGTCGTTGGTGCCGATCATCAGCAGCACGACGTCGGGCTGGGCGCGGTCGAGCCAGCCGTCCACCTGGGCGGCGAGTTCGTCGATGCGCCAGCCGCTGTGCCCCTCGTGGTCGCGGTCGGCCAGGGACGAGGGGCCATTTTGCAGCGAGCCGACGAGGTTCACCCCGGGAGCGCGCGCCGAGAGCCTACCCAGCAGCTCGATGCGGTAACCCCCCGGCACGTTGTACCCGTCCGTGATCGAGTCCCCCAGCGGCATCATCCTCAGCGCGCGGGCGGGGGCGGAGGGGCTGGCCGCCTGCGCCAGGCTCGCCGTCCTCCCCTCGGGCTCGGCGCACCCGGTGGACAGCAGGCCCAGCGTGAGGACGGCGGCGACGGTCATGAGGTTCGGACTCGGAAGACGGGGTGGGGTCAGCATCGGGCCTCTCCTCGGGCGGGCGGGCAGACGGACACGGCTCGCCTTGCCACGAGTGCGTCTGCCGAGGGTCGTGGGCCTGAGACGTGAGGTACCGCAGGCGCGTGACCCTGCCCTGGCCGGGCCGTCTGCGCCCACCGACCGGAAGCCCGGGGGCGGGGGCGGGAGAGGGGGAATGACTGCGTAACGTTCATCTGCACCTCGGGGCGTGCCGTGATCACCGGAGAGCCGCCGACGGGTGAGCCCGCGTGCGGTGGCAGGGCTGCGAACACGCAGCGCCGGAAACTCCAGTTATCGTCGGGGGCGTCACTCAGACGGGACACCGCACCCGCGGCCAGGGCAGTATGCCGGGTCAGTGTGAGGGATGAATTGGAGTTTGGCTCATCCTGATGGGTTCGCTTGCCGTTACCGGCGGCGCCGTCACTGATCTCTGCGGAGCGCAGGGGGGTCGGCATGTGCTGGTGCCTCAGCCGTCCGCAGGTCGTCGCCGGACTGACCCGCCGTTCACACATTCGGGGCACGGCTGTGCCTGAGCTGATGGAGAATGCAACGGGACCTGCCCCAACTGTGCGGTTCTTCCGTTGATTCTATGCAGCGGTCGAGTGAGCTCCCTGGGAGGATAGGTACCTTGAACAACGTACATCTGAGCAGACTCACAGATATACTAGAAATGTGACCTTGCCCCCGACCCTCCTCGACTATCACGTGGCCCGGATGGACAGCGAATCGCGTGCCCAGGATGTGGTTCGGATTGTGGCCAGACTGCCGGGAGCACGTCACATCAAGGTCGACGTTCAGACGCAGCACCTGCACCTGGAACTGGATGAGACGCAGACGCCCCGGTACATCCTGGAAAACAATCTGCTCCTGCTGGCGTACGAGGCCCACCCCTTTCCCAGCTCTTCAAGCCCTGGGGCAGGCCACCCAGCGAGCCTGGAGCAGACCCACGGCCTGCCGGGCGAGCCCTCTTCGGACGCCCCCGCCGAGGCCGGGGGGATCGAGCCGTTCTTGGGCAGGCCTGCCGTCCACACCAGCGATGAGGCGTCCCTCCGCCCGGGGATCGACACCGGGGAGCGGGGGCGGCGCTCTTCCCGGGTCCTTCTGCTCGTCCTGCTGGTGCTGGCCGTGGCCCTGACCCTCTGGGGCGGGTGGGCCCTGGCCCACGGGGCAGACGTGCCCCCGCCGCTCAGGCACTTGTCGTCCCCTGCGGACCACACCGGGTTCCTCGCGACGTGGCTGACGGCAGCCATCGCGCTGCGGGTGACGGTTGGCCTGGTGGTCGTGGCCCTCCTGCTGAGCGGGTGGCTGTCACGCGACCTGCGCCGGGCACTCACCTGGCTGGCGGCAGGGGTGTTCGGTGATGCCCTGGCTCTGCTGCTGGACAGGGCGGCCAACGTGCTGCTGACTGTCCGGTCGCTGGCTCCCCTGGTTCGCCGGCTGGAGGGGCCACGCCTGGCTGGGGCCCACCTTCCCGACGCGCTCTTGCTGGTGGGTGTGGTGGGAATGCTCCTCACGCTCCGGCGCTCACCACTGTTCCCCGTCCGTCGCCGGCGCACTTCACCGCCAGGCCCCCGCCACCAGTGAGGCGAGGGCGGCGGCAGGGAAGCGTGGGACCCCGTGGACGGGTGAAGGGCCGCTAGCCCTCTGCTCAAGATCGGAGATGCCCATGACCAACGCCTCACCTCAACCCAGGTCCTGCCCTCCCTCCCGCCAGCGGGGGTGTCCACCGTGCCCGGGTGCGACGTCGCTTGGTGAGCTCCTGGAAGCCGCTGTGGAGCGCGGGGTGTGGCTGAGTTCTCCCCTCTGCGACAGACGCACGCTCGGTGGCCGTGATCCTGGTCCCGGCTTCTCGCCAGCGCTGCCGGTTCCACGGCGGCCCTCGTCCTCCCGGCTCCCTCCTCCGCGTTGGTGCGGATCAGGGTGGACTGGGACAGCGGCGCGCTGACCCTGCCGGCCTTGACCTGGGGGTTCATCCTGCGTTCGCCACCCGAGCGCACCCAGCAAGCGGCCGCCGCTGCAGAGCCGGGACGCGCGGCAGTGCGGGTGGTGCTGATCTCCAGCCTCGTGAGTCTGGCTGTCTCGGCGAGCGTCATCGAGCGCGCCAAACGCCTGAAGCCGGGGGGGCCGCCGCTGGCCATCGCCGTGGCGGTCGTCGCCACGCTGAGCGGCTGGTTCCTGACCTGCCCCATCTCCACCCTGCGCTCCGCCCACCTCTCCTCCGGTGACGGGGATGAGGAGGCGGGGCCGGACGGTGGTCTGGAGTTCCCCGGGTCAAAGGCACCCTCCACCCCGACTCGTTCCCTTCGCCTTCGTGACCGGGAGTAACCTTTCAGGTCTCGGACGTGTCCATCTCCAGCCCAGTCATCCGCCGTTTGACCCTGGGACACGGCATCACTGCCTTCTGATTCAACGTCGCGATTCTGGCCCTGGCCCTGACCGCGCTCGGCAGTCAGCCCTGGCGCCCGCCGTGCCCTGGCGGGCCGGGAGCACGCAGGTGGACCTGAAGCGGCAGGTCAGACCAGAAAGGGGGGGCACGGCAAGAGAAGCACGCTCCCGAAGAATGTCTGGAGTCGACTCCATGTCTTCGTCCCACATGCGATGCTCGACAAATGACCAACACGAAGAACACGCTCGTGCTGACCCTCGACCCCCTCACCCGTCACTTTCTCGACGAGCTGTGCCAAGGCACCGGGGAGGATGAGGTCAGCGTCGTCGCCCGTGCCATCGCCGCCTCCCACGCCAGCTTCAGCGCCGGACGGCAGGAAGACCCCAGCACGACCGCCGCCCGGGTGGCGGCGGAGACGGCCCGGGACGCGGTGCAAGCCCCGCTGGAGGACGCGACCGAGGATGCGGCGGGGGCCCCCTGAAGGTCTAGCCGTCCTCGTTGTCGGGCTCGATCCGCGAATCCTCCTGCCGATGCAACCGCGCCAGCAGGTCGGTGGGCGTCTCGTTCGGGGCCTGGTCTTGCACCGTGTCCGGCACGGTGGTCAGCACGATCTCTCCCTGGGGCTGGCCGTCGGGCGTGTTCTGATCGTCGTTCATGGAATCTCCCCCAATCATGCGCGGCAACTGTCCTCGTCGTCGGGGCCGTGGCGCGGGTGCTCCTGCCGCTGCAACCTCGCCTTGCGGTCGGTCGGGGTTTCGTTGTGCCTCTCCCCCAGGGCCGCGTCCGGCAGGGTCGTGGGCACGATCTCTCCCTGGGGCTGGCTGTCCGTCTGGTTCTGATCGTCATTCATGAGGCCTCCTCGGGCTGCCCACCCGCCATGACGGCGCGCAACACCTCCAGGTTACGCGCGACCTCACCGCCGAACACTGCGCTCCCCGCCACCAGGACGCTCGCCCCCGCCGCGAGCACACCGGTCGCCGTAGCGGGCGTGATGCCGCCGTCCACCTCCAGTTCCGCCCCGCTGCTCACCTCGTCCAGCCAGCGGCGCACGGTGCGGACCCGCTCCACGCTGCCCGGGATGAACCGTTGCCCGCCCAACCCCGGATTCACGCTCATCACCAGCACCAGGTCGAGATCACCCAGGACCGGCCGCAGCACTTCCAGCGGAGTGCCCGGGTTCACAGAGACGCCGGCCTGCGCGCCCAGTTCACGAGTCAGGCCGACGGCGCGGTGCAGGTGGGGCGTGGCCTCAGCGTGGACGATGACCCGGTTCGCCCCCGCCTGAACGAAGTCGGATACGAAGCGCTCCGGCTGCACGATCATCAGGTGCGCTTCGAGCGGCAGGGCCGTCACCCGGCGGCAGGCTTCCACCGTCCGGGGACCGAAGTTGAAGTTGGGGACGAACTGGCCGTCCATCACGTCGAGGTGAAAGCCGTCCGCGCCGCCGGCCTCGGCTTCCTGGATGGCGTCCCCCAGGTTGGCGAAGTCGGCCGCGAGCAGGCTGGGGAAGAGACGCGCCCTCACGTCGCCTCCCCCCGGGCGCGCTGGCGGTCTTCCGCTGTGGGCCGCTTGAAGCCGTCCGGTGCCGCCGGGTCGTGGTACCGGCGCACGTCCCCGGGGATCGCCCTCACGTCGTCCACCACCTTGAACAGGTGCAGGTCGTCCGGGGCAATCGCGCCGCTC
Organism: Deinococcus aestuarii; assembly: GCF_018863415.1. Classification (NCBI taxonomy): domain Bacteria; kingdom Thermotogati; phylum Deinococcota; class Deinococci; order Deinococcales; family Deinococcaceae; genus Deinococcus; species Deinococcus aestuarii. The sequence goes on from NZ_JAHKSN010000027.1 coordinate 13,727, forward strand.
TCCACCAGGGTGTGCGTGAACCAGTCCACCAGGCCGCGCCAGTGCCGCTCGCCGACGAGGTAGATCGGTAGCGGGTGCATCTTGCGCGTCTGCACCAGGGTCAGGATCTCCCCGAGTTCATCGAGGGTGCCGAAGCCCCCCGGGAAGACCACGAAGGCCGCGGCGTACTTGGCGAGCATCACCTTGCGGGCGTGGAAGTACTCGAAGTTCAGGGTCAGGGTCTGGTACGGGTTGGGTTTCTGCTCGAAGGGCAGGATGATGTTCAGGCCCACGCTGACTCCTCCCGCCTCAAAGGCGCCCTTGTTGGCCGCCTGCATGATGCCGGGACCGCCCCCGGTCATCACCCCGAAGCCCGCCTGGACCAGTTCGCGCCCGAGTTGCTCGGCCTGGCCGTAGTAGCGGTCCTTGATCTCGGTGCGGGCGCTGCCGAACACGGTGACCAGGGGTGGGCGCACATGCGCCATGCGGTCGAAGCCGATGGTGTACTCACCCAGAATACGGAACATCCGCCAGGCGTCCTCGGCCATGCGGTCGAGTTCGTAGTGGTGCTGGGGCTCATCCAGGGTCATGCGGAACCTCGTTCGAACAGCAGGGTGAGCAGGGCGAACAGCGCGAAGCCGCCGACGAGCACCAGGCTCTCGTACCCGCTCTTGGCCTCCTCGTGGGCTTCGGGGATGATTTCCTCGACCGCGAGCGTCACGAGGACCCCGGCGGTGAAGGCGAGCAGGGTGAGCTTGTAGATTTCCGGCTGGCCGCGCATCACCAGGTACCCGAGCAGGGCGCCCAGGAGCACCGGAACGATCAGCAAGGCGGAGATCAGCAGGCGCCGGGCACGGGGGGTGCCCTGGCGCTTGAACTTCGCCAGGGTCGCGAAGCCTTCAGGGATGTCGGCCGGCACCTGCGCGAGGGCCAGCAGCAGACCCAGGCTGAGCGAGAGGGTCGAGCCCGTCCCGACCAGGATGCCGTCGCTGAAGAGGTCGACCATGACCCCGGCCAGGATGGCGGAAGCCCCGGCCGTCTCGATGGGCTGTCCGTTGGCCTGGTTGCCGCCCGCCCGCGCTTTCACGAAGCTGGTGACCTTTTCCAGGAGGATGAAAAACCCTCCGCCCAGCACGAACGCGCCGAGCGGCAGCCAGGGGGGATCGGCGGCCAGGGCCTCGGGCAGCAGTTCGAGCGCGACCACCGCGAGGATGATCCCCGCCGCCAGGTGCAGGGCGAGGCTGAGGACGCGGGACGAGACGCTCACGAACTCGGTGAGCAGGCCACCCACGAAGTTCCCCAGCGCCGGAAGCGCCGCCAGGGCCAGCACGGTCAGCAGTTCATTCATGCCTGCCTCCAGCCAGAAGCGGGGAACGGTGTTCCTCGGGTCACGGCGACCCCTCAAGCGGTCGATACGGGCGCTCCAGCGCGTCACCACCCCCAACGGTTCGGCACCATCGACCAGCCGGACGTCTTGCGCAGAGCAGCCAGCCGCAACTTCTCGCCCGTTCAAACGGGTCCCACAGCCTGGCCAGGAGCGCCGAAGATACGTGCATCTCCAGTGGATTCATCCCGGCCATTCCAGGGCTCCCGTCTCGACTCCCCTCACGAATCATGTGGCGGTTGTCCTAGGAAACGTGGCGTGCGGGCCCGGTAGCGCCGGTACGCCTCCCCGTAGGTGCGCTCCAGAAACGCCTCCTCCAGGGGGACAGAGGCGCGAAACGCTCCCCAGAACAGCGTGGTCAGGCCCAGGCCCAGCCCGGAGCGGCGCGCGAGGGCCACACCCGTCAACAGCAAGGCCCACCCCACGTTCTGCGGGTTGCGGCTGAGGCGGTACGCCCCCCCGGTGACCAGGCCGCCCGTCGCCAGGCCCGAGTCGTCCGCCACGGGCAGGCCCCGCCAGCCCCAGACGAATAGGGTCGCCCCCGTCAGCGCGAGGGGTAGACCCAAAGTGATCGCGGCGGCCCGCAGAAGGGCGGGCGGCTCCGGCCGCCGGACCGCCACCAGGAAGGCCAGCGCGTGCAGGCTGTAGGCGACGTACACCGCCCCCGAGGTCACTGGCGACAGGTGCCTGTCCTCAACGAACTCGCGCCGCACCCGGCGGAAGGCCCAGCCGTAAGTCGCCAGCGCCCCCAGCAGGGCCCGTGTGCCCCAGGGGCCCATCACCCTCCCCCGGTACCGAACATGCCGTGCCGCCTGGGCCGAACGAGCGTGGAGAAGCCCACGGATGCCCCCAGCCCCACCGCTACGAGCAGGTGCCGGGGCACCCACAACCACACGTCCATGCCTCACCCTATCCCGTGCCCCGAGGGGCGGGACGAGCGCGAGGTTCACCTGGACCTCAGCTTGGGCGATCCGGGAAGTCGGTTCCGGCTCGGCGCTCCCCGAAAGGGGTGCCCTTCCGGCGTGTCCCAGCAACCCCCGTGCAGGACGCGTCACACCCGGAATCAGGCCACCTTGCGAGCCCGACCGGGCGGCACCCGGACCGGCTGGCGCAGCGCGCCCTGCTTCCCGGACGGGTTCTGATTGGCCCCTGCCGTCGTGGGCAGCACTATGCCGGGTCTGGAACCGCTGGGAGGGCTCCCTTCAGAAGACCTGTGTTGATGGACCTGCCCTGCGCCGGTACTCCTCCGTCCAGTCGTCACTGAGGTAGAACTGCCGGATCTCCAGCCGCGAGAAGGGCGTGCTCACCACCTCCAGTTGCACGCCGCTCCTCTGCGCCGTGTTCAGCTCGTGCTCGTCGAACCACACCGTGTCGTACAGGGCGTGGTCGCGCTTCAGGGCTTCCAGTTCCCGGCCGTCGCCTTCCCGGTACGGCTCGCGGAAGGAGACCTGGCTGTAGACCGGTGGCCCGTAGCGCCGCGTGAGCGACGCCCTGACGGCCTCGTAGGTCCCCAGGAGACGGTCCTCGGTGGGCCTCACTCGCGCGTCCACGGCCACCAGGCGGCCCAGGGGGTCGTACTTGAGGATGACCTGCGCCGGGTGCCCCGCGCTGGTGCCCTGGTAGACGCCATCCCCGTAGCCGCCCTGCCTCACGAACCGCCAGCCCGAGCGCGTGAGGCGCTGGTGGGCCTCCCCCCGGGGCGTTCCCCAGTCCAGGTCCGCGAAGCGGTACGTGACGGCCTGTGCCGTGGGGAAGGCGGTCAGGGGCAGGGCAACCGTGAACAGGACCAGCAGCCTTCTGCGCATAGGCCCACTCTACGCACTGCGCCTCACGTCCGCTCGGCGTTCACCCGGCGACACCACCCGCCCGCTAGCCTCTCGGGGTGAAGTGCTCCCGGACTCTTCTCCCCGGCCTGCTGCTCTCCGGCCTGGCCGCCGCCGCCCCCTACGCCCAGCAAACCAGCTTCGGCACGCCCTCACCCGCCGTCCGCGCCGCGCAGGCGCGGGCGGGCGTCCCCGCGACCTGGCAGGCCCTCCCGCCGCTTCAGGCGGGCCGCCTGGAGAGCGCGGCCGTGACCGTGGCGCCCTTCAACGAGCTGATCCCGAGCTGGAACGTGACCGGGACCGCGACCAGCCCCCTCACGGTCGAGGTGCGGGTGCGCCGTCCGGACGGACGCTGGACCCGGTACTTCAGTTTCGGGCAGTGGCGGGCGTCCGGCCCCCGGGCCAGTGCCCCGGTCACGCGCACGCCGGACGGCACGCTGAACACCGACACCCTGACGCTGCCCTTCCGCGCGGACACCTTCCAGTACCGGGTGACGCCCGGGGCGGGCACGCGGGTGGGGCTGCTGTCCTTCAACACCTCCGACACCGCCCTGCGCTTCCGGGATCAGGGCCAGCCGGGTCAGGCGGCGGCCTGGAACCGGGTGCTGAAGGTGCCGGGCCTCTCGCAGATGATCTATCCGGACGGGGGGCCGGTGTGGTGCAGCCCGACGAGCGTGAGCATGCTGCTGGGGTTCTGGAACCGCCCGGTGCGGGTGCCCGACGCGGCGAGGGCCACCTTCGACGCGACCTACGACGGCTTCGGGAACTGGCCGTTCAACACGGCGTACGCGGCGACGCACGGTCTTCAGGCGTTCGTCACGCGGCTGGGCAGCCTGCGGGACGCGGAGGCCTACCTCCTGCAAGGCCTCCCGCTGGCCGTTAGCCTGCGCTTCCGGGCGGGCGAGCTGCCCGGCGCGCCGCTCTCCTGGTCGGACGGGCACCTGCTGGTCCTCACCGGGTTCGACGCGCAGGGCAATCCGGTGGTCAATGACCCGGCGGCCCCCAATAACGCGACCGTGGGCCGCACGTACCCCCGGGGCACCTTCGAGCGGTTGTGGCTGGGGCACGCGGGCGGCCTGGCGTACGTAGTGGCCCCACAACCGTAACCCGTGCGGTGAGCTCCACTACCCCTGATGGAGACGCGGGGAGAAGGTCGGATGACTGGCCCGCGTCCCGGAGGTGGAGGGACCGTCTATGCTGAAGGGAAAATCTTTCCTGTTGGAGGACCCCATGAAGCGTCTGCTCGTCCTGCTGGCCCTCGCCACGCTTGCCGCCTCGCCGGTCCACGCGGGAGGTGGGGCGGGCACCACGCGGCGGGCGGCCCCCAACTTCACGTTCACCGACCTGGGGGGCGAACGGGTGAGCCTGGCCGAGTTGCGGGGTCAGGTCGTCATCGTGCTGTTCGGTGACCTGGGGTGCGCCCCCTGCCGGGAAAATGACCGCCTGTTGCGCGAGTACCAGCTCCAGTACCTCACGCATGACCTGGTGGTGGTCAGCCTGCACGGGCGGGCGACCCTGGAGGAACTCCAGCAGTACGACGCGGGGTTCACGTTCAGCACCCTGACGGGGCTTGACCGACGGCAGCAGATCGCCCGCCAGTATGCGGCCCTGCCCATCCCCACCACGGTCCTCATCGACCGTGACGGGTTCGTCCGGGAGGTGCGCCGTGGACGCCTCGACGAGGGGCAGCTCGTGCGGGCACTGCAAGGGTTGCTCTGAAGTTCCCCCACCACCGACGCCGCCCTCCCGCAAAGACACCGCTGGAACCCGATCGACGTGCAGCGGACGGAGAGGAAGGCATCACCCGGCGACCGGGGACATCCGGTCAGCTCCGTGCGCATGGTGGCGATCCTGTCCCCGCCGACCATTGGACCAGACGCTCCCCACTTCCAGGGCGAACGTTAGATTCCCAGCGCTGTGCTGGCCCGCCGCCAGAACTGCTGGAGCTCCTTGCTGTTCGGGAAGGCCTGGAGGGCGCGTGTGGCCCACCGCAGCGTCTTGCGGTGCTCGCCCGCCCGGGTCCACGCCTCGAAGGCCTCTTGGCGGTACAGGAAGTACAGGGTGGGCACGCCCAGCGCCACCGCCCGGTCGAAGTTGGACGCGGCGGCATGAACGTTGCCCAGCCGGAGGTTCGCCTTGCCCAGCCCCCACCAGACGTACGGGTCGTTCGGTCGGGCCCGGGTGTCCTGGTCCCCGTGCAGCTTCAGGTGCCGCCAGTTGGCCTTCGCGCTGAAGTCGTCGCCCAGCACCGCGCGCACCTGTCCCTCCTGGCCGGGTGGATAGGCCACCAGGTACTCCCCGTTGTAGAAGCGCCACAATTCCAGCAGCTCGGCGGTGCTCAGGCGCAGGGAGGGACCCCGCAGCGGGTCGCTCACCAGAAAATAGCCTGGGCCGTACCCGTAGACCGTGCGGAAGTGGGCGACGTTGCTACCCGCCCTGAGGCGCTGTTGCAGCACGACCGGGAAACCCCGGGAGAGCAGTTCACGCAATACCTCCGCGTCCCCCGCGTACCGGATCACGCTGCGCAACCCGAAGCGGCCCAGGTAGGCGGCGAGTTCCAGGCTGGTGACCTGCGGGTCGCCGGGATAATCCTTCATGGCACTCGCCGCCTGGGCCTGAGTGACGCGGATGCCGTAGTACCCCAACACCGTCAGGGAGGTGACGGGCGCGCAGTTGTCCGGCCCCTGGTACTCGTGGCGGATGTTCTTCAGGGTGACGCTCGCGGGGAGGGCCGAGGCCACGCCTCCCAGGACGGAGAGGGCCAGGCCGCAGCACAGAAGCGGGGAAAGCGCCATTCCCTATCTTGTCGGACGACGTGCCCACAGTTGCTCATTTGTTCATCCGTCTCTCTTGACCATCCATTCAGACAGCGGCCGGGCGCATGCACAAATCGGAGCGGTCGTCCTAGCTCACGCACGACGCCCTGCTTCTGCGGACCCAGCCCGATTAAGCGAGTGAGCTGTTGGAAGCCGAGTGTGGGTTGTTGCGGTGCGGCTGACGTCCCCATGTTGTTCGCGTGCCCTCCAGATTCCCCAGAGCTTCACCTGCGCGTTCGGAAGACCTCCAATTCTCCCTCCGGGTCGTGAACGGCCCGGTCGCCCGGCACCACCCGCTGGGGAAACACGGCGTAGTTGCGCCCGCCGGGATAGCGGGCGCTGGGATAACGGATGGCGTCGTACCGCGCGCTGTCCAGGACCGCCCGCCCGAGGAGCTGCGTCAGGGCGAGTCGCCCGTCCAAGTTCAGTGGCAACCACTCCTGGAAGAGGTCACCCGCCCCCACGTCGAGGTGGGTCTGCACCCCGGGGTCGGTGAGGTCGAGGACCGAGCGCAGCCGCAGGTGGACGGCGATGTCCAGCCGGGGGCGCCGGTCCGGTCCGGGCCCGATGACGACGCCCGGCGGGCCCATGACGGCCGTGATCACCTGCGCCTCGGCGTGGGCGACGGTGGTGTTCTCCGCCAGGTACAGCAACTCGTGCGCCTCCGGGAACTCCTTCGGCGCGTTGTACCGCCCCCCCGTGACCACCGAACCGGCGGTGTTCAGGGGGTCGGGGCTGTACTTGCGCAGCGCGAGCAGCGGCACGGTGCGGTAGGCGTCAATGACGCTGGTTGGCGTCCACACGGGAGCGCCAAGCAGGGCGCGCCCCAGGTCCTCGCCCTGCCGCATCAGGTCGGCGTGCCCGTCTCCGCCAGCAGCAACAGACGCTGCACGGCCACCGGCCGCCGTTCCAGCAGGTACGAGAGCGGCGCCCGGCCCCCCAGCACCGGATTCGGGGCGCGCAGCCACATCCGCCCCACCCCCAGGTCCCCGAACACCTCCCTGAGGTGCAGCCCGATCTCCTCCAGCTCGTGCAGCGGTTCCTGGAGCGAATCGCTGGTCGGATGCTTGCTCAGCCCGCTGGGGTCACGCTCCAGCGCCTGGGCGAGTTCGCGCATCGTCAGCCCGAAGGTACCCGCCACCCGCCGGGCGTCCAGCTTGCCGCTGCGTGGGTCACGGGCGTCCGTCAGCAGGTGGTCGGTCAGGCCTTCCGTGGTCATCAGCGCCTCCTGAGTCCAATCTACCACAGGCGCTCCACTTCACCTCTTTTTTACCTCCACAGGAGGTCGGGGGGCTGAGGAAGAGTCTTCGGGGTACCGCCTCCCTCACTCGTCGTGCGGCGGGGGCTGGTCGGGATCGCAGTAGTCGATGGCCGCCCCGGTCTGGAAGTTCCCGACCACGATCTCCCGTTTGTAGGGGTACCCGAGGCGCACCCCTTCCGCCGCCCGCTCGAACGTGAACCGTTGGCCCTTGCGCACCGGCGTGTCCCCGAGCACCAGGGGCCGCCTCGCCTCGTAGATCGCGCAGTACGGCGTGCAGAAGTAAAAGCCCAGGGGCTGCCCCTGCCCGTTCCTCGCCACCACGGCCCCGCCCGTCTCCACGGCGCGGCAGATCTCGTCCCACAGGGCCACGCTGGCCGCCGGGTCCGGATCGAGCGCCCACATCTCGTCGATCACCCGCCCGGCGTTCGGGTCGTTCCGCAGGTGCCGCACGCTGTTCGGGTCCGTCATCGCCCACCGGTCGAAGCCCGGTTCCCCGGGGAGGGACGTGCGGGGGAGGGGAGCCTTGCCCCTGGCCTTGCGGGGGGAGGCGCCGCGCCCCCCCTCGGTCAGCAGGGCCGGGTAGCTGATCAGTTGCCCCACCCTGTACAGCCCCTCGATGGCCCCCTTCGCGTGCTCCTCGACCTGCTCGTGCAGGGCCAGCGACGCGCCCGGCCGGTACATGCCCGAGACGTAGGTCGCTTTCGACAGCGCCCCCTCGAACTGACCGCGCAACCGGGCCAACTTCGGGGCGTCGGCCTCGGGCGTGGCTTTCTCCAGATTGTGCATGGCGGCCTCGGCGTGGACCCGCATGGCGTCCAGGGCCGCGATCATGGCGTCGAGGTGCGGCCTGGGGCAGGGCTCGACGGGCGACCACTGGGGAAGCCTGGCGGGCAACGTCCTGGCGGGCAGCTCGAACTCCGGGTCGTGCCCCGCCTCGCTCGCGTACCCCAGCCAGCGCCCCACCTCGGTGTAGTAGGCGTTCACCTGGTCAAAGGTCACGGGCGGCACGAAGCCCACCGTGCCGGGGTCGGCGGCCTCGTCCGCCTCCAGCATCTTGTCGGCCAGGGTTTGCAGGGCGAAGGCGTTCCAGGCGCAGGCGAGTTCGAGCCCGACGTGACGCTTCACCGCGAAGGGACTGGTGCCGCTGAGGGTGAGGTCGAAGCGGCGGCGCTCGGCGGCGTCGAGCAGCGGGTGGACCTGCGCGCCCGCCTGGCGGTAGGCGTACAGCGTCTCGGCGTCCCGCTCACCTCGGGCGAAGGCCCGGACCCGTGTCCATACTCCTGGTGTTTCCATCGCTGTACGTTACGTCACCCTTCGGGAAGGCGTTCCCTCACATGAGGCGGGGGAAGCGGCCGGGTGCAGGAGGAGCGCGGGCGTGGATTCGTCACACCCTTCGGGGGTGACGCCAGGAACCCAAGCAAACAAGCACGAATAGAACGGCGCACGACCCTCTCCCACGAGACGACCCTTATTCAGGCTGCCAGGCCGCGATGAGTTCGGCAGCCAGGGTGCGGGCCCGGCCCGTGCCCCTCTGGGCCAGCGTTTCGAGGGCCCTGGCGGCCAGCCCACGATCTTTGGCCCACAGGGTCTTGGCCGCGTAAAACCGTACCAGCTCATCCTGATGCCCGATCCACGCTTCCGCATTCTGCTGAGCGCGCTGTGCTCCTGGCCGGGTTTGAAACTTGATGGCGTAGGCACAGTTGGTGGCCGCGATGGCCTGCTTGTGGGGGAGAGGCACAGACCGAAACGCCTCCACGAACAGACCGGGCAGGCCGCCGGTGTAGTGGTACAGCGCCGCGTCCTCCAGGGCCTGGGCCGAACAGGCTTCCTGCGCCAGACAAGCCCGAACGCCGTCGAGGAGCATGGTCTCGATCTCCCGCTGGGGGAGCTGTCCGAGCAGGTTCTCTGCCAGCGGCCCGGGCACCCACCGGAACTCGTCGAACACCAGCCGCTTGCGTGGCAAGGTCAGCAGTTCCAGCGCCATCAGGCAGGCCTGCTGGAAGGTCCGTGGCGCGTTCCACAGCCATCGGCGGACGAGTTGCCGACTCGGCTGGTCGCCCTGAAGCAAGACCGCCGTCAGGTAGAGGGCCAGGAAGTAATCCTGAAACAACTGATGCAGCCATTCCACCGTGTCCCATCGCCGGGTGGTGACCGCCCCCGTCCGGTGCCGCTCGTAATTCAGGTAGTTCTCGGACAGGAGGTCGGACCAGACCCCGTCGGCCGTGACCTCCCCGGCGATCACGCCTTCTCCGCGCAACGTCCGCACCACCTCCTCGACCGTGCCCCGCGCCACGGGCACGGCCAGGCTCATGGTCGCCCCGTCGCGGAGCCCGGCGCCGGCCAGGGTCGCCAGGATGCGCTCCTTGCGATAGGCGTCCACGCCCGGTGCACGGCAGCCCGCCTTCGGGGCACCCATCCGGCGGACGAGGCCCTGCACCAGCGGGGCGGTACCGGCCGGGAGTGCACCCGTGACCTCGAACTGTTTGATCATCAGGCGCAGGTGGAAGGGAATCTGCGCCAGGTGCAGGATTGAACTCGTGTCCTCCCAGGCGCGCTCGTCGTGCAGCCGGAGCTGGTGGTTGAACTCGGCCGCCCGCTCCGGGGGGAGGGAACGCCCCACGTAGTCCCCCACCTGGGTGGCCGTGAGCCGCTGGGCCTCGTACGTTCGCGGGAGGGCGCCCCGCCCGTTGTCCAGCAGAGCCTCGTCGTAGTCCGAGGTGCGGCACGTCACCACATGGCGTGCCCCCGGGTAGCGGTCCAGGAACGTCCGGAGGTCGCGCCCCGCGTCGGCACGCACCCGGGGATCGGCGGGCAGTTCGTTGAGACCGTCGAGCAGGACCAGGGCCTCCCCGCGCGCCAACAGCCCCCGAACGGCGGCCGGATGCCCCTGCACGGGGGCGAAAGCCTGCACCGCCAGGTCCTCGACGGGTGTTCCGGGGGCCCAGTTGCGGAGAGGAACCAGGATGGGCACGGGCGGTCGGTGGCCCTCCTCCCACCCCAGGGCGCAGTCCAGGGCCAGCTTCCAGAGGGTCGTCGTCTTGCCCGCGCCCGATTCACCCAACAGCACCGTGAGGGGCGCCTCCTGCGGCAGCCGGGTCACGGGCAGGGGCTCTCCCGTCCCGAGGGGCCGCTTCTCCGCGACGAGCAGGTCGAACTCGAAGTGGTCGGCGAACAGCGGGGTGTACCGCTCCCGCCACTCGTGGTGCCGCTCCCTCACCGAGGCGACATACCCCTGGAGGTCAAGAGGAACGTACGGGGACTCGCCCGGCTCGGGAAGGAAGAAGATCTCGGGGTACATCCGTTTGAGATCGGCGTGCTTGTCCACCAGGGTCGAGAGCCACTCCAGGTCGCAGACCCGCAGCCGCCAGCCGTAGGTGTCCCGAACGCGGGCCTTGACCCGGTCCTGATCCGCGGCGCTGATCTCCTGGGTGGTAACGTACACGACCACTTGGCAGGGGTGGTCGTGCCGCCGAATCTTTTCGAGGTCCTCGAAGAGTTTCCGTTCCCAGTCCTGACGAACGCTGTACGAGAACACGGTGTGCTCGTTCTTCTGCGCGCAGTAGTGCACGGCGTCGCGCCCTTTGTCGTTGGTGCCTCCCAGGGGCTCGAACTCGGTGTAGCCGTACTTCACCATCAGGGCGTTGCAAAGACGTTCGAACGCCCGGTAGTCGGTCAGTTGGTCGAGTTGCAGTCTGGTCTGCTTGGAGCCCATGTCACCTGCCGAAGTCCTGATCACAGGATAGCCGTGGGCCACCGCTCCCGGAGTTCATCCCGGAACGTCGGCGTCATCCGTGGTGTTCCCCCACCCCGCCGTGCAGGGCCCGCCACACCAGGGACAGGGCGAACGTCCACATCAAGGCCCCCACCAGGACGTCGAGCACACGCCACGCCCCAGGCGAGCGGAACAGCGGCGCGAGGCGGGCCCCGCCCAGGGCCAGCAGCGCGTACCAGGCACAGGACGCCGTGATGGCGCCGAGGGCGAAGAGCGTCCGGCCCCCCGCCGGGAAGGGCGCGGCGACGGCCCCGAACAGCACCACGCTGTCCAGGTACGGGTGCGGGTTGAGCAGGGTCAGGCCCAGGGCGGTGGCCGCGACCTGCCGGGCCGGACCGGCGTCCTGTGGCCTGGCCCGGGCGTCGATGACCCTGGGGTGCCGGGCGGCCCGGAAGGCCTTCCCGCCGTGCCAGAAGAGGAACGCGGCCCCGCCCCAGGCGGCCAGGGGCGCCAGCGCGGGGAGCCCGGTGAGCAGCGCCCCGATGCCGGTCGCGCCGAGGAGGATGAACAGCGCGTCCGACAAGGCGCCCGCCGTCCCCGCGACGAGCGGATGGTGGCGGTGCAGGGCCTGGCGCAGCACGAAGGCGTTCAGGGCACTCACGCCCATCAGGTGCGCCGCACTCACCCCAAAGCCCTGCACCAGGGCGGCCGGGAGGAGTTCAGCCATACCCCGGCCCAGTCGGCTCTTGAGAAGGGCGGATCATCCCGCCAAGCATATCAGTCAGGGCTGATACGTGCGGGGAACTGGAAGATCAGGAGGAAGGGGACTCCCCCCGGGAGTTGCAGCACGCGGCCACGCCAGTCGCCACCTCGGCCAGCAGGTCGTCGATCAGGGCCAGCATCTGTCCCACCCGCGCGTCGCTCAACCGGTAGCGCTGGAAGCGCCCCACGCGCTCGGCCTGGACCAGGCCGCAGTCCCGCAGACAGGCCAGGTGGTTGCTGACGTTGGGCTGGGTCAGGCCGGTGAGGGCCACCAGTTCGGACACGCTGCGGGGCTCCTCGCGCAGGGCCTCCAGCAGGCTCAGCCGCGAGCGGTCGGAAAAACCCCGGAACAGCTTGGCCTTTGCTTCCAGCAGGCCCGGCGCGGGGGGCGTCAGCACGGACATGGGACGAGCATAGCGGCCTCCCGCGCCACGAACAGGAGGCCGCGGGTGGATTCGCCCCTGAGCAGGGGAGACCCGGCCCGGGCCGTGCCGCGATCAACCCCGGGCCACCGCGACGAACCCAAGTGCGGCACACCCGGCGCCTCCCGGCCGGCGGTCAGGGCTGCCGGGGCCAGCCGCGCAACGCGCGGTAGCGCGCCCTCGGCTCGGCGGTGAGCGGGTGGATGCCGTGCCGGGCGCACCAGGACAGGTGGAAAACGGTCCCCAGGGCGAAGGGGCCGAAGGTCCACACCAGCGACCACGGGCGGCCGACCGTGCGCGCCGTCAGCCCCACCCCCGCGAAGTAGACGGCCCACTTCGCCAGGCGCCGGGACGGGCGGGTGCCCTCCTCGAAGTGGTGGAAGAGGGCGAACCCGGCGCTCGCCAGAACGGGGGCGGCCACGAATTCCAGCAGCATAGGGAACCTCCGGCGCGGGACAGGGCCCCGCGCTACCCCAGGAAGGTCTGCGCGAGCAGGTACACGTTCAGGCTGATGATCAGCGCCGCGATCAGCCAGCCGGTCACCGTGACCAGCCGGGTGTTGACGAGCGGTCCCATGATGTCCCGCCGGGCGGTGAACAGCAGCAGCGGGACCAGCGCGAAGGGGATGCCGAAGGAGAGCACCACCTGCGAGAGGACGAGCGTGTCGGTGGGGTTGAGCCCCGCCAGGATCACCGCGAAGGCGGGCAGCATGGTGATCAATCGCCGCACGAGCAGCGGAATCCGGAAGCCCACGAAGCCCTGCATCACCACCTGCCCGGCCATCGTGCCCACCGCCGAACTGGACAACCCCGAGGAGAGCAGCGCGAGCGCGAACGCCACCGCCGCCGCCCCACCCAGCAGGGGCGTCAGGGTCCGGTACGCCACCGTCAGGTCCGCCACCTCCGCCTGGCCGCTGAAGTGGAAGGCCGCCGCCGCCGAGGCCAGCATGCTCATGTTGATCAAGGCCGCGATGGTCATGGCGAGCAGGACGTCGAGCTGGTTGTACCGCACCAGTCTCCGTTTCTGCTCCTCCGTTCCGGCCGGGATGCGGTTCTGGGTCAGCGCCGAGTGCAGGTAGATCACGTGCGGCATCACCGTCGCCCCGATGATCCCCACCGCCAGGTACAGGCTCTCCGGGCCCTCGAAGCGGGGCACGAACCCGCCCAGCGCCTCCAGTCCCGGGCGGCTGAGAATCACCTGCACCACGTACGCCAGCGCGATCACGCCGACGAACGCGGTGATGGCGATCTCGATGGGCCGGAAGCCCCGGTTCTGCAAGGCCAGGATCGTGAAGGTGATGACGCCCGTGATCACCGCGCCCCACAGCAGCGGCAGATTGAACAGCAGGGCGAAGGCCAGCGACGCGCCCAGGAACTCCGCGAGGTCGGTCGCCATCGCCACGAGTTCCGCCTGTACCCAGTAGAACCACACCACCGGCCGGGGCCAGCGTTCTCGGACGTGCTCGGGCAGGTTCTTCCCGGTGACGATGCCGAGCTTGGACGAGAGGGTCTGGATCAGCATCGCCATCAGGCTGGCACTCAGCACCACCCACAGCAGGAGGTAGCCGAACTGCGCGCCGCCCTGGATGTTGGTGGCGAAGTTGCCGGGGTCCATGTACGCGACCGACGCGACGAAGGCCGGGCCCAGGAAGGGTAGGACCCGGCCGATCCCCCGGCGATTTGAGGTCCGCTCGAGGATGGCGACCGCCCGGGCGTTCATCCGCTCGTCCAGGCTGGGGGACACGCGGCTCACGCCGTCACCCCCTCGGAAACCCGAACGCGTTCAGCGACGAGGAGGGCCAGGGTCAGCGGGACTCCGCCCACCTCCAGGGTCAGGGTGCCCAGCGCCGGGTCGTGAGCCAGGACCTTCACCTCCACGCCAGGCGTCAGCCCCGCCTCCATCAGGCCGCGCAGCACCGCCGGGTCCTCCGGAACCCGGGTGACCTGGGCCCGCTCTCCCTCCCGGAGACTCCCCAGCGGGCGTTCGCCCTGGGCGGGCAGTTCCCCGTTCAGCCCGGGGATGGGATCGCCGTGCGGGTCGAAGGCCGGGTCGCCCAGCCAGGCGGCGATGCGGGCCTCGAAGGCCTCGCTGATCACGTGCTCCAGGCGCTCGGCCTCGTCGTGCACCTCGTCGAGGGGGTAGCCCAGCGCGCGGTGCAGGTACAGCTCCAGCAGGCGGTGGTGGCGCAGCACCTCCAGCGCGACCTTCTCCCCGGCGGGCGTGAGCCTCGCGCCCCGGTAGGCCGCGTGATCGACCAGGCCGAGGTCGGTGAGTTTGCGCAGCATGCCGGTGGTGCTGGCCGGGGTGACGTTCAGGGCGTCGGCCAGCGCCTGGGTGCCCACGGTCCCTCCCTGGCCCAGCAGGTAGAGCTGCTTGAGATAATCCTCCGCCGCGTGCGAGAGAGTTCGGTCCGTCATAGGTCATTATTTAGGCTCGCCTAAAAAGAAGTCAAGGAGAGAAGGAAGTGGGAGACCCCCGACCCGAGGTCAGCCACAGCCTTCCCTAATGTCTGAATGTATGTTCAGATATAGGTGTGAGGTGATCGACGATGACACGAGACCCGGTGGAAGCCCTGGCCCTGCTGGTCTACACGCTGGCATACCTGCTGATCGCCTTTGTGTGGCGCTCGCTGCTGGTGTGGCGGCGCACGGGGGTGAATCCCTACGTGCTGCGGGCGGACGACTCCGCGCACGGGTACGTCGGGCGCGCGATGCGGGTCCTGCTGCTCACGGTGCTGGCCCTGGTGCTGGGACTGAACCTGGTGCCCGGGCTGGAGACCTGGCTCGGCCCGGTCCCCGCCCTGCTGGACCCACGTCTGGCGTTCCTGGGGTGGGTGTTGCTGCTGGCCTCCCTGGGCTGGATCGCCGCCGCGCAGGCGGGGATGGGGGTCTCCTGGCGGATCGGGGTGGACGAGGGCGCCCGAACCGCACTGGTGCAGCAGGGGCTATTCGCCTATTCCCGTAACCCGATCTTCCTGGGGATGCGGGTGAACCTGCTGGGGCTCTTCCTGGTGGTGCCGAACGCGGTGACGCTGGCGGTGCTGGTGGCCGGGGAGGTGGTGATGGGCGTGCAGGTGCGGCTGGAGGAGGCGTACCTGTCCCGGGTGCATGGCAACGCCTACGAGGGGTACCGCCGCCGCGTGCGCCGCTGGCTCTGACCTGAGGAGGATCGCCTGGAAGGCCCAGGTGGGTCTGGAAGGAAGGCCGTCACGACAAGAAGGGCCCCGGAGTGTAGGTCTGGGTTTCGGCTTACGGCTCCGCTCCTCATAACGCCCGATCTTCCGCTGAGGTTGTTGCTTTCCAGCGGACCTCCCCTGTGAGACCGTACCGAGGAGGACGGAGGTTTGCCCAAGGAACGATCTTCTGCCCGCCCACCCGGACGTCCCTGGGAGCAGGCTGCCTGCCCGGGCAGCGCTGCTCTCCACCCCGCGCCTGCCATCCACAGGATTTCCGGCGCGCGTGGCCTTTCAGAAGGGGATGAGCAGGAACAACACCCGCCCGAGCGGGTCGAGAGGTGGATTTGCGCTGCGCGTCGCCGCCCGGGCCGCCAGCTCACGAAAGTCATCCTCGGAGGGCAGACGGGTGGCCGTGACGGTCAGGGTGTGGTCGTGAGGGCCTTGATCTTCCCGCCGTTCCACCTGCACCTCGCCGGGCCAGTAGTGGCGGCCAGCCTCCAGCGTGAAGCGGGCCTGGAAGACCCCCTCGGGTGCGACGATGGTGAAGACGAAGGGGGAGCGCACCGCTGAACTCATTGTGCGCCTTCCGGAACGAGGCCAGAATAGATCGGATTGCGCCTGCCGCTCGGACTGGGGCTGCCGCACGCTTGCATCCGACCCCACACCCTCAGGGTCTACCGCGTTGGGTCATGCCCTGGCTGGACGACGAGGGAGAACGCTTGGTGGCCATCCTGCGCTGAAGGCGCAACAGCGTTCCCTGTTGGTCCACACCCAAAGTCCTGTCGCCTGACGAGCTCGACCGTGATGGCCTCCCTTGCTGGCACCCGCGCCAACCACTCTCCCCTCAGGTGCGGTGCTCGGCCGTGAGCCAGCGCTGGCCCAGGCTGTTAAAGAGGTCGATCAGTTCTCCGAACCCGCCCGGCTTGAGCACATACTCGTCGGCCCCGGCGGCGGCACAGGCAGCCCGGTCTTGTGGCTCGTCTGACGTGGTGAAAATCACCACCGGCACGTGCCGCCACGCCGGATTCGCCCTCACCGCCGTCAGCACCTCCTGCCCACCGACGCCTGGCAGGTTCAGGTCCAGCAGGATCAGGTTCGGGCAGGGACCCGGCTGCCGCAACAGGTCCAGCGCCTCGGTCCCATCCCGGGCCACGCTGACCTCACACCCCACCTGACTCAAGGCCAGGGCGGCGCGCGCCAACTCGACGTCGTTCGGCTGGTCCTCGACGATCAGCAGGTGCCCGGGCATATCCACCTCTTCCTCGAACAGGCTTCCCATCCCGCCCCCCCAGCCCGTGGCGCGGAGGTGCCATTGACTGACCGACCTTGACCGCCGGGGATCGCCCGGCCACACGCTCGCTTCGCTGACCTTCTTCGGGAAGGCACAGTCGCTCTCATCCTCCCGCTCCGACCGCCGTCTCAGGAGACCTGGATGCGCATGGTGAGCCCCCCGCCCCCCTGCTCCTCGACGTTGTCGTTGGTGGTGTGGTGCGGGATGTGGCAGTGGATCAGCCAAGTGCCCTTCTCCCGCGCCTGCCAGATCACGTCATAGCGCTGCCCGGGGCCGACGTTCACCGTGTCTGCGAGGTAGCGCGCGCTTTCCTTCAAGGTCTCCCCGTCGCGCGCCACGACCTCGAAGGGGCCGCCGTGCACATGCATGGGGTGCACGAAGTTGTTGTTGCTGCCGACAAAGCGCAGCCTCACCGTCTGGCCGACCTTCATGGGGATGGTGTCCGTTTCCGGGTACGCCTTGCCGTTGATGGTGAAGAAGTTGGGCAGCGCGCCCTCCATGATCATCGCCGGGAAGGTGTAGCCCTCGCGCTGGAGCCACTCCTGGAGTTGCACCGTGGAGTCGAGGTCCGCCTTCGGCTCGCCCGCCGCGCTTCTCTGCTTCACGAGCAGCGCCCCGTACAGGCCCAGGCCCTGCTGCCGGTCGGGGTTCTTGTGCGAGTGGTAGAAGTACGTCCCCGCCTGCCGCACGGTGAACTCGTACGTGAAGGTCTCGCCGGGCGCGATGGGCTGCTGGGTCACGTCCGCCGGGCCGTCCATGCTGTTCGGCACGATCAGGCCGTGCCAGTGGATCGTCGTGCTCTCCGGCAGGCTGTTCTTCACGTTGATCCGCACCCGGTCCCCCTGGGTGAGCTGGAGGCGCGGTCCCGGCACCTGGCGGTTCACGGCGTAGGCCGCCACCTGCACGTTCGGCAGGATGTTCCAGCGGATCAGCGAGGTCTCGAAGTTGAACACCTTCACCCCGCCCACCACCTGCGGCGTGAGGGTCCGGTCTCCCCGGGCGTTCGCGGGGGCCGTGAACCGGACCTGGGTAAGGTCCACCGCGGCCATGTCCCGCATCGCCTCCATGTTCATCGTCTTCGTCATGATCATGCCGGGCGGCATCACCAGGTCACCCATCCGGGTGGGCGTCTGGAGGGGCGTGGCGGGCAACTCGCCCACGGGGGTGGGCGTCTGGGCGGCCGGGCCCGTGTTCGCGTTGCCCCCGCCCATGTTCATCCCAGGCATGCCCGGCATTCCGGAGGTGTTCCCGCTCATGTCCATCCCGGGCATGTTCTGGCCCGGCATGTTCATCTCGCGGGCGCTCATGCTCAGGTCGCCGAAGGCGGCCGCCAGACCGACGCCTGCCGCCAGGGCGAGCACGCTCAGGATGGTCACGGCCGCAATCTGGGGACGCGACACCTTGGGCGTCATGTCCATACCGCCGTGGTCCGGGGACGGAGTGGACTTCCGAGGATCTGGCTGGTCGTTCATGTCACATGCCTTTCATGGAATGGTGGGCGGTGGAGGCGTTGGGCGCGGGCACCTCACCGGTGGTGCGCTCAATCAGGCGCTCCTCGGCGGCGAGGTCGTGTCCGCCCCGACCCAGGGCCCGCACCGTGCCCATGCCGTGCTTGAGGCCGCTCGCCACCAGCCAGACGTTGACCGGGTAGGCCACGGCGAAGCCCACCAGGGTCGCCAGGGACATCACCCCCCAGAAGCGCAGCGAGGTGGGTTCCATCGCCGTCATGTCGCGGCTCATCAGGATCACCATCACCGGCACCATGCCCGCCATCACCGCGTTCATCGAGACCCACTCCGGCAGGAACGAGCGCCGCATCGCCCGCAGGTACGAGCCGCCCAGCATGTCCCGCATAAAGAGCGCCTGGAAGATCAGCAGCCCAAACAGGAAGCCGAACACGTACTCGCTGATCACGTCCAGCCACATCGGCAGGCCCAGGGTCATCGTGATCGCGGCGGCCACGATGATGCCGGTCGCGTCCCCCGCTAGGCAGTGGATGCTCGAGCCTACACTCTGCTTCCACAGGGGCTGGACGAAGGTCTCGTGGGTGCCAGGAGCCGGTTCCTGGCACGACAGGATGTAGAGCGCCGCGCCCACCGGGCCGGTGTAGAAGGTGACGAGCAGCCAGCCCCACTTCATGACCTTCATCTCCGGGTTGCGGGTGAAGGCGTCCCAGGCAACATAGGCCGCCGACAGCGCGGTCAGGCCAAACCACACCGCGAGGATGACGTCGATGGTCGCCCAACCGGTCGCGGCGGGAGTCATGCCCGCCCCCGGAACTTGGACGTGGAGAAGACGCGGGCCCGTGGAACGCACCGGCCCTTCACCCCCTCCATCCGGTGCTCGAAGGTGTCGCCCGCGATCATCCAGGGGTTCCTGCCGCCAGACTGCCTGCGGAGAGGGGCGCCCCCGAAGCGGGCGAGCGCCCGCGCGGGGCGGCAGGACGTCCCGCGCGCGGCATGGCTGCCCGGCGGCAGGATGGGATCGCCGGGGGTCCGGTGTCCGGGCACGAAGTGTCGGGGGCCTGGCGTCTCGCCCTCATCCCGGATGGGGGAGTGGGTCAGGGCGAACTCCTGGCGGGCGGGCCGGGCCTGGAGCGTCCGGGCCGCCCGCCGCCAGTGGGCACCAGCGGGGACGCGGCGTGTCGCGGCACCGGGATGGGTCACGGCCGCACTCTGGGTGGTCGCGGGCGCGGGGATGGGTCGTCGGCAGTTCATCTCCACCTCCTGGCGCAAGGCTAGGCGCGAGGTGTTAAGTTCGTGTAACCCGGCCGGGGTTGCCTGGAAGTTCGCTCCCACACTCCCGGCGTTCCCCAGGGTCAACCCTTCGACCCGCGCGGCTCCTGGTCATCGAGCAGGGGAGTCCACCAGCCGGGGCAGGCCATTCTCCACGCTTCACCAGCCGGGGTGTCCACCCCGGCTGACCGGGTGGGCCAGGGCGCTGGTCCATGAGGTTTGGAGCCACACGCCGACTTGAACGGACCGGCCCCGACGATCGGGGGGAGACTGGTCACGGTCCTGGGTCGTCGGGACCGTTCCCGCCCGGCTCTGGGGAGGAAGAGGACGCCTCCAACAGCTCGAAGGTCACGTCCTGGCTCCCGTCAGGAAGGCGGTCGAGGGCGAGCATCACGATGGGGAGGATCACCCCGCCCACCGTCGCGCTAGGCTCGGAGATGCCCTCGAAGTCGGCCAGCCGCAGACCCACGGACGTGCCGACCGGCAGGCGCAGGTCATCGCTGCGGGTGACCTGCCCCACGATCTGGGCGGGGGGAACGCGAACGGTCACGGAATAGGTTTCTAATTTTCGGATATTCGGAAGCACGGATGCTAGGATAGCACCATGCACCGCCATGCCATTCCCAGCCGGGCCCACCCGGAGGACCTGAGCCGGGTCACCGAAGTCTTCAAGGCCCTGTCCGAACCCCTGCGGGTCCAACTGCTGCTGCTGCTCAGGGACGGCGAGCGCAATGTCGGCCAGCTTGTCGAGGCCCTGGGCGTCCCCCAGAGCACCGTCAGCCGCCACCTCGCCCTCTTGCGGAGCGCCGAGCTGGTCAGGACCCGCCGCGAGACGACCAGCGTGTACTACCACCTCGCCGACGGGCACGTCGCCCGGCTCTTGCAGGAGGCCTTCTCCCACGCCCAGCACGAACGCCTCGGCCTCCCCGACCACCCCGGCACCGAGACGGTGAATGGAAGCGTCCAGTGAACGCTCTGGCCCCGTTCTCCGCGCTGCGCAACGCCCGCTTCGCCCGGCTCTACGCCGCCCAGACGATCAGCCAGATCGGCGACGCCCTGACCTGGGTCGCGCTCGCCCTGCTGGCCTACCAGCTCGCCGAGAAGAACGCCGCCGTCGTGCTGGGCACGGCCCTCACCCTGCGCGTGACCGCCTTCGTGCTGTTCTCCCCGCTTGCCGGGGTGCTCGCCGACCGCCTGGAGCGCCGGACCATCCTGGTGGGCTGCCACTTCGCCCGCGCGGTCGTGATCGGCCTGATGCCCTTCGTGGGGGAGGTGTGGCAGGTCTACGTCCTGATGTTCCTGCTCAACAGCCTGACCGCCTTCTTCACCCCCACCAACCAGGCCACCGTGCCGCTGGTGGTCGGGCGCGAGGACGCGGGCCCCGCCTTCGCCCTCTCCAGCGCGACGACCGAGTTGCTGGGCATCGTCGGCCCCGGGCTGGCCGGGGTCCTGGCCGCCTTCGTGGGGGGGCGCAGTCTGTTCTTCTTCGACGCGGCGTCCTTTGTGCTGGCGGGCCTGCTGGTGCTCACCCTGCCCAGCCTGCGGGCACGGCGGGGGGAGGTGGGGCGCAGCACCCTCGCGGACGTGCGGGACGGGACGGCCCGGCTGTGGCGGGACGCGCCGGTCCGCTTCGCGCTCCTGATGGAACTGGTGGCGGCGGTCGCGGGCGCGCTGATCCTGGTCGTGACGGTGGTGCGGGTGCAGGGAGGGCTGAATCTCGGCGAGGCGCAGTACGGCTGGGTGATGGCGCTCTACGGCCTGGGGGCGACGGTCGCCTCGCTCGCGGTGGGGGCAGTGGGAAGGCGCGTGCCGAGGACGACCTTCATCCTGGCGGGGGCGCTGCTGACCTCGCTGGCAATCCTGCCGGGGGACGGGGTGGGCCTGGCACCGCTGATGATCCTGTGGCTGGTGGCGGGGGTGGGGCAGAACTGGGTGAACCTGCCGACCGAGACGCTGCTGGCCGAGCGCACCGAGGAGGCGGCGCAGGGGCGGGTGTACGGGGCGCACTTCGCGTGGAGTCACCTGTGGTGGGCCTTTTCGTACCCGGTGGCGAGCCTCCTGAGCGCCCGGTTCTCCGACCACGCCTTCCTGTACGGCGGCCTGCTGGCGCTGGTGATCCTGGCCGCCGTGTCCCTCCTCTCCCGCGGCACGCCGAGTCCTGCGGCCAAGCCGAGTTCCTCGACCGATTGAAAGGAGACGCCCGGCCCGGCGTCCGTCCGGGGGCACGCTCCCAGACGGGCGTCATTGGCCAACTTCAGCCGCCCTTGAGACCGCTGGCCGGTGGCCTTCATGCAGGCCTGCTGCAATGGAACGATGACCGAACCCGACCCCGCCGAACAGACGGCCCAGGAAGACCGCGCCGCCCGCATTCAACGCCTGGTGAACGAGGGCCGGGAAGCGGAACTGGACGAGCAGGATTACCAGTTCGCCATCGAGAACGGCCTGATCGAGGGCTGAGCCCCGCAGCAGGTGCGCCCTGGCCCGGCGGAGAACACCGCGCGAAGGGGTGGCCAGCATGGAGTTCCACGTGGAGGGGCAGCCTGAACCGGGAAGGCCCTCTCCCCGCTTCCTTCGGCGCTCCGGGCGTGACGAAGCGAAGACCTGTAGCGGTGGGGCAAAGGCCGCGCCGACCTCGTGAGCCCTTCTCCAACGGGCAGGACCCCAGCGGGAATCCGGGCGCTCGCCTCAGGCCGCTCCCGACGGGACCAGCGGAGGAGACGGGTTGACCCCGGCGGCCCTGGTGCGACCGGGGAGACCACCGGTCCCGCTCCACCTCGGCCTCACGGCGGGGGCCCCCCAGCCGTCACACGGTGGTTTCCACGGGGATGCTCAGGGCCGTGGCGATGGGCGTGTAGATGTCGACGTCCGCCTCCAGGGCCCGCAGGCTCACGATCAGGGCGTACCGCGCGTCGCGGTCCACGTACGGCGGGGTGCCGCCCCGTTTCTCGCGCCACCACCCGCTGACGGGGTAGACCAGCACCGCCTCGCAGGCCTGCAGGGTCGCGATGTCCCCACGCCAGCGGTCCGAGTGAACCGAACCGGAGGTCCGGAGCTTCGGGCCAAACTCCCAGTGGTCGTTGCCCGCGTCCCGGATGCTGCTCCCCTCGTTGGGCAGGCTCTCACGCTGAATGCGGGCCTTGAAGTCCGCCTCGGTCTCCAGCGGGCCTTTCACCGCGAACCTCAGGCCGTGCGAGGCGTAGCGGAACCGCTGGGCGTAGCCGCGCTCACTCGGGTTGGGTTCCACGAAGTACGACAGGGTGACGCGCATCTCGAGGTCCAGGCCCTCCAGCGCCGCCGTGTCGATGGCCGACCAGGGGAAGCGGTGCAGGTGCATCTCGTTCATCCGGGTTCGGCTGCCCACCGTCTCGAACGGGCGCAGGGCGTCCTGGATGACCAGCGTCAGGTCGTTCCGCGCGCTGCGGCGGGCCCGCTCCAGCTGGGGGACGCCGTACCCGTACCGCCGCAGGAGATTCCGGACGTCCAGACGACGGGACCCGGCCAGGCGCGCCTGCATGGCGGGCGTCCACTCGGCGGAGTGCACCATCAGCGCCCGGATCGTCTCCGGCCAGTAGTGCGGGAACTCAGCCGCGAGTTGGGCCGCCATCCGCGCCCCCAGTGCCGCCGCCGCGCTCGTGTCCCCGAAGTCCCGCAGGTGCCCCGTCGTGAGGTCGAAATCCGCCGTGAGCAACCGGACGTCCGGGTGTTTGGCATCGAAGGTGCCCCCGTTCACGATCAGGTTGCCCCCCTCCATCACGATCTCCGGCTTGATGGGCCATTGTTCCTGCCAGAGCACGGACGTGCTGCTGGTCGGGGACAGGTCCCCCCCGGGCGCCACCGGCCACCACCCCGTGTACCGCGGATCGAGCAGGTTGGTCTTGTCGGTGTACGCCCCCACGGTCAGGACGTTCCACGCCTGCGCGGGGCTGTGCACCTGCGCCGTGTCGGCCGACCCCAGGTAGTCGCTCAGCAGGTCGGGGACCGCCGGCGTATTGTTCCCGGCCGCCACCACCGCGAGGCGCTGGGGCTCGTCACCTCCCCCGGACGTCAGCTGGTCGAGGGCGGCGGACCAGGCCGTGGGCCGGCCCCGGTTCACGTCGAGGGTCGCCGTCACGGCCAGACAGATGACGCGCTGCCGCTCGGGGTTGGTCCCCTCCATCTGCCGCACCGCGTCCTGGGTGATGCGCCCGTAGAGGTGATAGGGGTTGTGCCCGGCCGGGGGCAGGATCTTCACGGACTCCAGCCGGTGGCTGAGCCTCACCGCCGCGCTCGACAGTAGGAACCCGAGGACGTCCCCGTGCAGGATCAGCCCCGACATGGCGGTGCCGTGCCCCTCCCACCCGGAGTCATCCGGTCCCCAGTGGGGGTGCCAGGTCTGCCAGTCGTTCGGATGCAGGTGCGTGGCGATCAGGGGGTGGGGCCGCGTGACCCCGCTGTCGAGCAGCAGGACGGACGTCTGCACCGACGCGTCGGGAGGCAGAAGACGCGTGGCGGCCTCGTCCACCCACTGGGCCTGCTCGGCATTGTTCATGCGCACGAACACGTCGGGCGTGTCGCGCGACAGGCGCAACTCCGCCATCACGACCGTGTGGAGGAAGATCCGGCTGAGCGCGTCGAAGGACCCGTGAACGAGCAGCACTTCCCGGTCGGGGAAGGTCAGGCGCTCCTCGGCCACGGTGAGTTCCACCCGCCGGGCGACCTGCCGGAACTCCTCGGCCGCGCCCTGCCGGACTCAGACCTCCCACCACACGGCCGCCCCCGGCCCGGGCAGCGACGCGGCGTCCCCGACGAAGATGGAGCGCAGGGCGGCGTGCCGGATCCCCTCGATGTTCGTCACCAGGGACGCGCGTTTGGGCTGGCCCCCGGGAGTGTCCACGCTGGCGTACTCGTGGATTCGCCGGTCGTAGGCCTCGGCCGCCGTTTCCGGCACGACCACCGTCGCGATCACGCGGTTCGTCGCCGGGTCCCGCCGGACCGAGGCCACCTCAATGCCCTGTTGCCGACCCTCCAGCCGTTGCAGGAGGGCTTTGTCCGCGTCTCGTCCCGTCAGTTCGAAGTCGAGGTACTGCCCCTGCGGCCCCTCGGGGAACACGGGGTCCCGGGGCAGGCCCGAGAGTGCCTGCTTGGCCAGCGCGAGCTGACCCGCCAGGGCCGCCGCGTGCGCGGCGCGGTCGTCGCGCGGCGTGATGTGCGCCGGGACGTTGCCCTGCACCTCGTACCGTGTGGCCTGTCCAGGGCCCTCCAGGTAGAGGTGGTTCAGATCGCGTCGCGGTTCAGTCATGCGGGATGACCCGCATCTTAGCGGCTCGGCGCGTCAGCGGCGAGCGAGTTTGCGTTCCTCCAGCGCCGCGAGCAGTTCCAGGGCCCCGATCTGCTCGCGCCCACCCAGAATGGCCGTCTTCGCGGCCTCCTCCGCCGCCCGGGCCACCTCGGCGTGGCTCAGCCCCTCGGCGGCGGCGGCCGCCTTCGACCAGGA
The DNA here is from genome assembly GCF_018863415.1 of Deinococcus aestuarii. Classification (NCBI taxonomy): domain Bacteria; kingdom Thermotogati; phylum Deinococcota; class Deinococci; order Deinococcales; family Deinococcaceae; genus Deinococcus; species Deinococcus aestuarii. The sequence goes on from NZ_JAHKSN010000027.1 coordinate 38,560, forward strand.
GAATTTCGGCGGCGCGAACCGGGCCAGTTTGTTCTTCAGGATGCGGGTAATGACCGCCGGGGTGGGCAACTGGTACTCGATCACGTCGTCGAAGCGGCGGAAGAGGGCCGGGTCGAGGAGCTCCGGGTGGTTCGTGGCCGCGACGATCAGACTCGTGGAGGTGTCCTGCTCGAGGAACTGGAGGAACGAGTTCAGGACGCGCCGAATCTCCCCCACGTCGTTGCCCGCGCTGCGCCTCGCGCCGATGGCGTCGAACTCGTCGAAGAAGTAGACGCCCCTCATCGTGCCCATCGCCTCGAAGACCGTCCGCAGTTTCGCCGCCGTCTCCCCCATGAACTTCGTGATGACCCCCTCGAGCAGCAGGGTCATGAGCGGCAGTCCCAGCTCGCCGGCCAGGGCGTGCGCGGTCAGCGTCTTGCCGCTGCCGGGCGGGCCGATCATCAGGATCTTGCGCCGCGGGGTCAGCCCGAAGGCCCGCAGCCGTTCCTGCTGCACGTACTCGTGAATCACCCGCTCCAGGCGTCCGGCCGTCTCGTCGGGCAGGACCAGGTCCTTGAGCCGCTGGCGCGGGTGCGACACCGACAGCAGGGAGGCGAGTTCCCCCTTGGGCGGCAGCGGTTGGAACACCAGCGGGGAGGGGGAAGCCGGCGGCGGGAGGCCCTCCCGCGAGCGGGCGAGGTCCATCAGCTTCCGGAGTTCCTGCGCCACGTTGCCGTGCCCCTGCCTGGCCTCGCGTGCCGCGACCTGCAAGGCCACCGACAGGAACTGCTGGTCGTCCCGGTCGACATGGCTTTTTACAAGCGCGAGAACGTGGTTCGAGGTACTCATGGGGCCTCCGGGGCGAAAGGGGTCAGCGGGCAGGGATCCCTGCTGCTCAGGGTACGTGGGACCGTGGCTGAAGATGTCCCGGTTATATCAGCGGGAGAGGTCGAGACGATCCTCAGGTGGAGCTTTCCTTTAGAACCGTCCGGCTGAGTCTGTTCATCCTCGTCCCACGGCCCTCTGCGACCTGAACAGGTCAAGGACACCTGCGTGGGCGTTTGGATGCCCCGGTCAGCCTTGCGGTGGCTCCACCGGAAGGTACTGACGGCCCTGGGTGTTCCACAGCAGGTCGAAGTCGTGCTCGGTCAGGGCGACGTTGGGTCCGCTCAGGGAGTCGCTCATGATCAGGATGCCCTGGGCGTCGTCGTAGCCTCGCACCACGCGGAAGTGCGGGGTCTTGCCGAGAACGCTGTGGTATTGCAGGACCATGACCGGGTGCCCGTCGGCCACGTGACGCTTCACGTTCTCGATGGTGCCGCCGCGCAGGGCCGGGGCCTCGAAGCCGAGTTCGGTCAGCAGCGCCCCCGCATCCTCGGTGTACATGTTGCTGCCGGTGGGACGCAGCCGCGCCTGCCAGGTCCGCTGGTCCGCCTCTATCCCGTAAGCATTCAGTGCGGCAGCAACCGCCGCAGGCCCGCAGTTGTTAAGGGTCTGGTACCCGAACCCGACTTCTGGCAGGTACGCGCTTGCCGGGCGGGGTCCGCCCAGGCTGGCCGTGCGCAGCAGCACGTCGGTGAACGCCGGGAGCCGCCCGGGGGTGAAGAGGCCGCGTTCGAGCCGTCCCGCGACCGGCACGGTGAGGGACGGGAGGGACGGCCCGGGCGGGGTCGCCGTCGTGACCACGGGCGGTGGGGCCGGGACAGAGGGGGAACCGTCCGAGGGCAGTGGGCCATCCGTCAGTTGCAGGGTCTGGCCTACCCGCAGGGTGCTGCTCGCCAGGCCATTGAGCGCGATGAGCGCCTCGGGGGTGGTGCCGGACTGCCGCGCGATGCTGTACAGCGTCTCGCCCGCCTGAACCGTGTGCTGGGGGGGAGGGGGGAGGTGTAACGTCTGCCCCACCTGGATCGTCGTGCTGGGGAGGGCATTCAGGGTCAGCAAGGCCGCCGGGGTGGTCTGGTACCTCCGTGCGACGCTGCTCAAGGTGTCACCCGCTTGGACGGTGTAGGTCGTTTGGGCACCGGCACCCCCGAGACTGAACAGGATCAGCAGCGTGCGAATTTTCATCGGCCCTTCACTCTAAGGTGCGGGTCTTACACTTCTCCTACGGAAAGCGTGAGAGGAGTCTCATTGGTGAAGTTCCTCGTCGGCGCGGTTGTGGCAGTGAAGTCCGGCCAGGTGCCCGCTGTCCACGGCGGATCGAAGCCAAAGGGACGCTGCTTACGGGCACGCAGGGCGGACTCCCGTGGACCCACCCGACCGGTCGCCTCACTGGCTATGCCGAGGCAACCTGATCACGCGGTGCTCATCCCCGTTAAGGTTGACTGGCTATCCCGCTCTTCATGAACGTCGCAAACTGGGAAGGCAGGACGGTGGACCAGCGCCGCCATCCACTCATCACCAACCGCAGCACCAGGGCGCGCGGACAGGACGGCACCCATGACGAAGCCGGAACAGGACCACCCCAACCGTACGGAACACCAGGACGTCGTCGTGGACCAGGACTACGACGGTGGAGGGATCGGGGGCGGACCCGGACCGGGCGCCCTGCTCGGCGACGCGACTCCCGGGGCAGCGGGAGAACCGGAGGACCCTCCCCCGGCGGAACCCCTCAACGATGGGTGATGGGCGACTCCCGAGGACAGGCCGGACCAGATGGGAGATGGGCGCGCTGTAGGGAGTGCGGTCTTGATCCTGCCTGCACAGGGACGGTCGTCATCCTTATGGAAGGCGATCAACCGCCGGACCTGGTGGGGCACCGGGGAGGCCCGAGGGGCTCCCACGACGGAAAGGACGGCCGAGGTCGTGCCGGCCTCCTGGGGAACACCGAACCCCCGTTCCCCATACGGGGTTCCGGAGGACCGACATGGCTGACGCCCGGCGCGTGCGGCGCCTCTACGACCGCGCCGCCGCCCGGTACGACGCATGGACACGCAGCCACCGGCTGGACGAGTTGCGTGCCCACTTGTTGTCGCGGGCGGCGGGGGACGTGCTGGAACTGGGCGTGGGCACCGGCGCGACGTTCGCGCACTATCCGCCCGGCCTCACCAGCCTCACCGCCCTCGATCTGAGTGACGAGATGCTGCGGGTGGCATGCCTCAAGGCCATGACCCTGCCGTTCCCCGTGCAGCTCGTGCGGCGTGACTTCCAGACCCTACCGTTCGAGGACGGGCGGTTCGACACCGTGGTCAGTTCGCTGGGGCTGTGCGGTATTCCCGATCCGGCACGGCTGTTTACGGAGGTGCGGCGGGTGCTGCGTCCGGGCGGTCAGCTCCTCGCGCTCGAACATGTCCGGCCCCCCAACCGCTGGCTCGGCGCGGCGGCCGACCTGATCGACCCGGTGTTCGACCACCTGGTCGGGTGCCACCCGAACCGGCCTACCGCCGAGTGGCTCCTCGCCTCCGGCTTCACGGTGCAGGTGGTCGAGCGGCGCCTCGCGGGCATTCTCGTCGCGTTGCGGGCCGTCCCCGGGGAGGGCGGGCTCACGCCCGGTGCCGTGCCCGGGCGCGGGTAAGCTCGAAGGTCAGCAGCGACAGCACGGCGCGTTGCACGAGGGGCGTGAGACTGGCCCCCGCACGCGCGGCATGCGTGGTCCGTACGCCCACCAGCCCAGCCCACGCGCGAACGACTCGGCGACGAACGCGAAGGCGGTCCTCGCCCCCAGGACCACCACCACGTCGGCGGTTCCCCGCCACACCACCTGGAAGGGGTCCCGGCGGATCAGGGACAGCCGCGCATCCGGAGAAGGCCGTCAGGCCTGACCAGGGGAGAGGGCAGGATCAAGAAGTGTTGGTCGTTAAGGGAAGAACCCATGCAGGACACACTTTCCTCGCGCAACCTTCTGGAAGTGCCCTCTGCGGGCACCCCCCTCACCTGCTCACAGATCAGCCGCAAGTTCATCCTGCCGCGCGCAGGTAGTGTGCCCAGTACCCCTGCCAGTCCCCATAGTAGTGCGCATGGGCCCTCAGGGCCTCGAAGCCCAGGGGGCCATACACTCTGGCGGCCGACCGCATCATCTCCCGCGTGAACAGGCTGCCTTGGCTGTCCAGCACGGCGCCCTCCATCCGCCCTAAGCCCCGCAGCAGCACGAACGTCGTGGACCACTCGCCAAGGCCACGGATGCCGCGCAGCCAGGCCTTCACCTCGTCATACGGCCCCTGACGCAGCCAGTTCTCCTCGACCTGCAAGGACGCCCGCACGACTGCGTTCAGGTACTCGCCCTTGCGCGGATTGCCCAGCAGCGCGGCCAGTTGCGCAGCGGTGATGTCCGCGAGGTCGGCGGGCTCGGGGAACGCCCACAGCGGGCCGCTCGGGGTCTGCACCGACCCGCCGTAGGTTTCGACCAGGCGCCGCTTCATGGCCCGGGCCACCTCACCCGGGGTGCGCTGGGTCAGCACCGCCCAGCAGGCGTTCTCGAATGGGGTCAGGAACTTCACCTGATGGTAGCCGTACAAGTGGCGCAGAACCTTCTGGAACGGCGCATCCCGCTGCGCCAGGGCGTAGAACGGGTTCAGGTCCTCGTCCAGGCTCAGGAAAAAGCGCACCCGCTCCAGGGCGGCTTCCTCAACTCCCGGCCTGAGGGGCCCATCGGCGAAGAGTTCGCACGTCAACTCGGGCGCCTCCACCGTGCCGACCGGGTGCAGGTCGAACCCCACGGTCTGCCCGTAGATTCGCACCGCCTTGGTCAGCGACCGTGCTCCAAGCTGCTGCTCGCCGTGAGTGGGCGGAAAGCCTCCCAGAAATCCCAGCGTTTGCGCGAAGTCGAAGGGGGGCACGGGCCGCAGAAGGTGGGTAGTGAGCGTGGTCACGTCGTTCTCCCTCATCTCTGGTGGAAGGTGAGCCCGTAGCCGTCCGGGTCGCGCACCACGAACATTCGTCCGAAGGGGCCGGGCTGCGGGGGCGAGACGACCTGCCCACCGCCCGAGACGATGCGGGCGTGCAGCGCGTCGGCATCCCCCACGGCGAACCAGAGCCCCACGCCCAACCCCAAGTCCTGGCTGGTGTCCGTCCCGGGCAGCGGCACACGAATGGCGAAGATGGCGCCCTGCCCGCCTTTGAACACCACGGCGCCCGGCGGGGAATGCTCGGCCGTCTCAAATCCGATCACCTGGCTGTAAAACTCCCGCGAAGCCCCCAGGTCCCGCACCTGCACCGAAGCGAAATCCAAACGAGTCTGCATCCCGTCCACCTCCACCTCCAGCTTGAAGGGGAGGAGTGACACCGTCCTGTCAGCCGCCGTCAGGGGGACCGGGCCAGAATCTCCTGGGCCGCCTCACGCAGCCGGGCCCGCACGAAGGTCGGTTCCAGGACGCGCACCCGGCCACCCCAGGACAGCAGCCAGGGCAGCACCTCCTCGGCAGCACGTGCGCGCAGGGTCACCAGCAGCCCGTCCGGGGTGTCCTGCGTCCGGGTCACGTAGTACGAGAGGTTCTGCCCCACCAGGCGGGTCACCTCCGGGTCGAAGAGGGCACGCACGACCAGCTCGCGCCCCTCACGCGTCTCGTCGCGTTCCAACCTGAAGTGCGGCTGCCGCTCGAACTGCCCGGGCAGCACCCGGAGGCCCTCGATGCGGTCGAGGCGGAAGGTGCGGAACTCGGCCCGGGCGTGATCGAAGGCGGCGAGGAGCCAGACCGTGTTCAGGCGGAAGAGCCCGTGCGGATCGACCTGCCGCGTCTCCTCCCCGGCCTGGGGCTTGTGGTACCGGAACTCGACCGCCCGCCGCTCGAGGGTGGCCTGCCGCAGCACCCGTAACAGGGGCAGCGTTGCTTCCCCGCCGGGGTCCCGCTGCACCAGCCGGAGGTTGTCGCGCAGGAACTGGACTTCCCGCCGCACGTCCTCGCCGAGCACCGCGCCGATCTTGCGGGCGGCACTTCCGGCCGCGCCCGCCAGGCCCGCGTCGAAGGCCTGGGCCACCACGTCGCTGCCCAAGAGAAGCATGACGGCCTCCTCCACGCTGAAGCGCAGCGGCGGCAGGAAGTAGCCGGGCATCAGGGTGTAGCCCTGTCCGGGGAGGCTGACGATGGGCACCCCGGCCTCGTTCAGGGCGAGCACGTCGCGGTAGATGGTCCGCCTGGACACGTCGAGTTGCCGGGCGAGGTCCTCGGCGCGCGCCCGATCACGTCCTTGCAGTTCGAGGACGATGGCGAGCAGACGGTCGGTGCGGTTCACGCACCTTCAGTGTAAGGGAGCGGGTCCTCCTCACTGGGCTGGAAAGCCGCGTCTCAGTCGTTCTTTCTTGCCCAACGCATCGAAACTCCTGAGTCTTGTACGGTTCTCAACCACGCGAAGCGGGAGGTGTGGCGCCCTGCGTTCAAGGTCTCCTCCCGAGCAGGTCGCGGTTCACAGCAACCAGTACACCAGGGTGTCGTACAGTCCCACGGCGATGAACACTGCCCCCGCCAAGGGCGTGCCCAGCCGCGAGGCGCGGCGCAGCCCGCCCACGTACGCCCGTCCACCCCCCGCACCCGGCAGGAACGCGACGAGCACGAGCAGGGGAAGGGTCATGCCCAGCGCGAACGCGACCGGGTAGAGCGCGCCGAGCGGCGCGGTCACCGCGAGCGGGACGGTCATGCCGAAGAAGAGCAGGAAGAGCGTCGGGCAGAACGCGAGGCTGAACGCCAGGCCCAGCACGAAGGCACCCAGCGTTCCCCGCCGCAGCCGGGCGCGGGCCTCCACCTGACCGGCGAGACGGCCACCCACCGCGAGGCGCGGGCGAATCACGCCGATGAGCACCAGGCCGACGAGCAGCATCAGCGGGCCCAGCACCCGCCGGACCCCCATGAAAAACGGGCCCGGGGCCTGCATTGCCCCGCCCAGGGCGTAGACGGCCACGCTCCCAAGCAACAGGTACACCAGCACGCGCGCGAGCACGAAGGCCAGGCTGCGCGGCCATGCCCCCCGGCGTGCCCGTCCCGCGCGACGTATGCTAGGGTCGCCGCGCCGGTCGAGAGCTGGCAGGGAGCAGTGGCGGCGAGCAGGCCCAGCAGGAACGGCGTGAGGAGCGAGGCGCCCGTCTGGGCCCGCAGGCGGCCGATGGGCTCGGCCAGGACGGCGTTGAGCGTGCCGCTCAGCCGGTAGAGGTCCCCGGCGGCCTCCCGCAAGGTCGGGGCCAGGGCGGGCCACCCGAGGACGAGCCCCAGGAACGCCAGGCCCAGCGCCAGCGGGCCCGTCCAGCGGGGGACCCTCAGCGGTTCCAAGACCGTCCCCCGTCCGCCGAGCGGTGCACGGTGCCGCTCTCACCCGCGGCGTACAGCCTCGTCTCGTCCTGCGGGTCCGCCGTGACCAGCAGCGCACCTTCCGGCAGGTTCAGGTTCGTCCAGCTGGCCCCCTGATCCTCCGAACGTGCCACCCCGGCGGGACCAGCCACGTACACGTGACCGCTGACCGGATGAACGTCCAGGCCCGAACCGGCCGCCTGCGGCGCCGCACCGGCGCGTTGCCAGGTCGCGCCGTCGTCCGAGACCATCAGCCCGGCCTCCAGCGTGAGGGCGTAGAGGCGCGGAGGCGAACCTGGACCCGCGGCGAGAGTCATCGCGCCCGCCGTGGCCGGGGACACGGGGCTCCAGTCCGCGCCGTTCTCAGTCCGGTACAGGCCTCGACCGGCCAGGTTCGCGTACCAGACGTTCGGCGTGTCGGGCGCCACGGCGAACCCGTGGATGTCGGTACCCGGCAGGTTCCCGAAGCCCTGGTCCTGCCAGGTCTGCCCGCCGTCACGGCTGACCTTCAGGACGTCATGCCCGGCCATGACGAGAACGCCCGGCGCCCGCGGCGACGCGGCGAGGGCCATCGCGTCCCCGCCCCCACCGGGGGGACCCCAGGTCCGGCCCCCGTCCAGGCTCGCCGAGACGCCCGCGTGCTGGCCGTACAGCAGGCGCCCGTCCGGGAGGGCCCGCAGGACGTGGAAGTCCCCGCCCAGACGTTCTGCCGCACCCGTGGCGTCCCCGCGCGTGGACCACCACAGCCCGGCGCTGATGGGTGCCGTGCTCAGGAGGGCCGCCGTAAGCAGCGCTGCGGCCCGTCGGGGTGGGCGTGCCTTCGTCGTCACGTCAGCGCCTCACCGGCCTGCCCGGGACGACGGCAGCGACCGGGACCCATGCGGGTCGAGGGGCCGGTCCGGGCTGGGACCCGAGGTTCCGGGAGGACCGGCCCGGACGCAGCAGCAGGAGAGCCGCCGCGTACGCGGCGGCCAGCCCCCAGGGCAGCACGCCCTCGAACGTCACGGGGAACAGAGCGAGGTCCACCCCGGCGGCGACCAGGCCCACGCCCGATCAGCGCCTTTTCGTTGATGCGCAGGAGCTTCATCGGGACCATGCTAGAAAACGTGTGTTCAACTTCGGTAAAGCCCTGCGGTCCACCCTGAAGCTGTCCGGGCGCCTCTGCGCCCGTGGGCGGCCGTGTGAGGGAAGCGGCGACCCCTCCCCTCTGGGCGCGCGGGCGCTCTGGCATGGGGGAGGGCCTGGCGTCCGCTTGCCTTTTGGCCGCCGGGCAGGCACGATGCGCAGCATGACGAAAAAGTCGACGAAGGCCCCGGCCAGGAAGCCCGCCGCGACCAGGGCTCCCAAACAGGATGCGGCTGAGGCCGAGCAATCCGCGCCTGCCCCCGAGGCGACCGGCGGGCGGGGCGGCGGCAAGGTCGCCAAGACGCAGCTGGTGGAGCAGGTGGCCGACCAGGCGGGCCTGACGAGGAAGCAGGCCGACCAGGCTGTGAACGCGGTGATGGAAGTCATCGTGGAGGCGATTCGGAGCGGGAAGAGTGTCGGCTTGCCGGGCCTGGGCACCCTGAGTGTGCGAGCGACCGCCGCCCGCACCGGCGTGCGCCCCGGCACCAGCGAGAGGATTCAGATCCCCGCTGGACGCAAAGTTGCCTTCAAAGTCGCCAACCCCTTGAAGGGGGCACTGGCTGGGGAGGGAGACTCCGTCGCCCGGTGAAGAGGATCGGCTCCTCTTCATTCTGAGGAGGTCGTGTCTGGGCGCGAGCGTCCATCAGTTTGTGCGCGGACGAGAACATGGATTTCAACAGGCACTGACCGGGCTTGTATACGCCTGTCGTCTGCTCATCTAAACGGCAGCCAAGCTGGACCAGGTTCCTCTGAGGTCCGGACAGACGATTCCCAACTGACTGATCTGCACCCGTAGACTTGCAGGCGTCTGTGCCGCTCGCACAGGCTACATTGACCGCATGACTCCACGTCAATATATCTTTGCGCTCGATGAGTTCGAGCGAGGCGACCTCTTTCTCTTCGGCACCGTTATTCTCAAATCGAAGCAGTATGCAGGCTTTGTGCGCAAATGGAACAAGCTACGTCTTTCTATAAAGGAACAACTCATTAAGGATGACCCCGGCGTTACCGGTCACAAACACTGGCCGAAGGACGGTCTGCCAGAGATACATGCCGTCTCAATGTTTCAAAGCGACCACTACTACCGATTGCGGAGGCCAAGTGGAGATAAATACTATCTCCGACAGTATGCGTGGCTGGAGGAAGCCCTCAAAATCGTAAGACATTTTGAAGCGGACATTTATGTAACACCGATAGATACAATACATGTAAAGGGACAAGTCGACATAAAGACGAAGAAAATTGAGGAAAGTGTCGCGGAGATAGAAGATTTCATTGGCACGTCCCTACCCCACAGCATAAAGAGGGAACTTTTAAGATTACGTTCTTCACCGTATGCTACCATGTTTCCATATGTTTTAGACTCTATCGAGCAGATGCTGCGCTCCAACAAAGTCGAGGGCAGTTTAATATGCGACCATTACGAAGATTGTAAAGGACTTTCCATCCTTGATTGTTACGAGATTATGAGGGAGCGCGGTTATTTTACAGCGGTCACCCCTCCACAGTTCTCGGACAGCCACACAGAACCCCTCCTGCAAGCGGCGGACGTTGTCTCTTATGTCTTAGGTCGTTATTTGTATCCACAACTTCAGAGAGGGAGAGCAGGTCCTGTACGACAGACAGCGGCAGATGAGATCATCGGGCAGTGGTACCGCAGATACATATCCCCGAGGCTGTATCAATACGGGTCAGATATGCCGAGTACACCGGGCATCTGGAGTGTGGTGACAACAGAGCTGGCTTTGCGCAGGGCTGGGGGCGAGGGCGACCTCGGCCAGAAGTTACGCTCCTTCGCACGAGCCGTTACGTTGGACACCTTGCGACAAATGAGTGAGAGCGCCGTTCAACCGGCGCCCCCTCTGCCAAGAGGGTAACGCCCGGCTACGTTTCTGTCCAGTCCTGGCGCGGTTCCTCGCCGCGGGCAGCGGCGGCGCCGCACGGAAACGCGCGCCCAGACCAGTTCTGGCACTCAGACGGCAAGACGTGATGAACGCGCGCACCCGTCCGGGCAGCGACATAGGCTGGAGATACGGGATGGGGAGCCTGGCCCGCAGGGCAAGGATGTCGAAGTGCTGGTCTCCCCAGAGAAACCAATCGCCTTGGCAGGCTGAGGCCCGTCAACGCAACCCCGCAGCAGCCGGGTTTGTCAAGGTGAGAACAGTGTTGATCCGCCGGTCGCTGTGACCTTGCGGTCCACGACGATCTGGTGGTGACCACCGATGTCCCTACATGCGGGGGCAGGAGTTGGGGGGTCTTTCGGCGGGCACCAGCCGCTGGCGCAGCTAGGCAACGGTGTAGGTGCCCTCCTGAGGCCGGACGGCCAGTGGTGGGTCCGTCAGGTTGATCTGCTCCCAGGGCTCAAGCTAGAGCAAGATGTCGCTGAACAGGCGCCCCAGGTCCTGCTGGGCAGGTGGGGTAAATTGATCCTCGACGCGGTTGCACATGACGCCCCTCCCTGGGGAAGAGCCTCCAATTTATGCTATAAACAGAATCAAGAGAAATAAATTCCTCATCAGAAGAATATGGCTAAAATTTTTGTCGTGCCAGACGGTATTTTTCATGCATCCTGACAGGAGGGCCAGGAAGGGCCCTCGAACCTGTTTCGAGGGGTACAGGTGGGTCGACTGACGAAAGAGGTGAGCAGGCTGACGCGGGGGTGCTGCCGCCGCGAGGGCAGGGGTGGGAACGCTCAGGCGCTGCCGGGCAGGTCCCCGATCAGGCCCGAGGCCGCGGCTGCGAGCGACGCGACGGCCGATCGGTGCCAGACCTGTCCGCCCCCTCGGGGTGCTCGCCCTGGCGGTTGCGGGGAACGCCGGGGGCGCAGGCCGCGTCCGGGGACGGGCATGGTGGAGAAGATAAGCGCCTCGCGGTGCCCGGCTTCGACCAGCGGGGTGAGCCAGTCGCGGTGCTCGACTTCGGAACAAAACATGGGGGGAGCCCGGGGCGGTACCTGCGGGCAGCAGGGCTGAGAGGATGGGGTTCAGGGTGGGGACCCTCCCCTGCCCCCTGCCGCTGACGACGCTAAAACGCTTTAGTGTCAAAAATGAGAGAAATCGTGTAGGCTACGGGCAGATGCCCACCGCCCGCGACCTCTTCCAGCCCCTTGCCGACACCCGGGACCTGCCGGAACGCGAGCGGACCCAGATCGCCCGGCTAGAGGTGCAGGCGCTGGCGGGTCAGCCGGTGGGCCTGCCCGCCCCGCGTCAGGTGAGCCTCCGGGTGCAGGCCGCCGAGCGCGCGGCGCGGGAACGGGCGGATCGGTACGCGTGCTGCCCCCGCGTGGGGGGCGCCGAGCTGGAAGCCGTGGCCTACCCCGGGCTGTTCGAGGTGCCGGAGCCCGGGGACCTCTTTTTCACCGAGGGTGAGCTGTACGTCTGCCGGGGCGTGATCGTCGAGGCAGTGAGCGAAGAGGACCATCTCGTGCTCGCCTTGCGCATGGTGGAGGTCCCCGGGTGACCCTGGTTCGTTCCCGTGACCCCCTCGCGCTGACCGACCTCACCGACCAGGCGCTGCGGGTGCGGGCGGTCGAGGCCGCGAGCACCTACGACGTGGAGACGCTGGTGGGGGTGACGCGAGCGTACATGACCGCCGGGAGCCGCAAGGGGGCGCGCACCAGCCCAAAAACGCTGGCGGCCTACAGCCTCGCCGTGCGGGACTTCGTGCCGTGGGCGCGGGACCACGGGGTGCAGCTCCTGCGCCCGGGGCGGCGGGATGGGGGGCGGTACGTCGCGCAGCTCCAGACCCGGCCCTCGAACGGGCGTGGGCGGACGGGCACGCTCTCCGCCTCGACCGTGTCCCAGTACGTGGCCGGGGCGAGGGCGCTCTACCGCGCGCTGCGCTGGGCGGGAGCGACCGACGCGCAGCCCTTCGAGGACGCCCACGTGCCCCCCGACCCCACGCCGGGGATCGTCAGGAACCCGCCGTACATGGGAGAGATCGACGCGGTGCTGGCGCACTGCGAGCCCCGGCTGGCGGCCCTGCTGCTGCTGTGTGCGCACGCCGGGTTGCGGGTGAGTGAGGCGCTGGGTGTGAGGATGGGCGACATCCAGGGGACCCGGCTGACCGTGCACGGGAAGGGCGGGAAGGTCCGGCGGGTACCGCTCGGGAAACGCGTCCGGGCGGCCCTGGCGGGCCTCTCCCCCGTTCGGTCGGGCGGCTCGCTGTTCGACTGGACCTATCACCAGGCGAAGTACCGGATGTCCACGGCCTTCCGGGCGGCGGGGCACGGGGACGCCTGGCGGGGCTTCCACGCGGCGAGGAAGCACTCCGGGACGCGGCTCTACCGTGCCACCAAGGACTTCACCCGGGTCAGCCTTTTCCTGGGGCACGCCTCCAGCGACACCACCCGCCGCTACGTGGCCCTGGAGGAAAACGACGTTCAAAGCGAGGTCGAGGAATTTTGATTCGGCCACGCTGATGATCGCCACGGGCAGCGGAAGAGTTGCCCGTGGCGGCCTCCCTTTATAAACCCCCAGCGCCGCGCGGACCAAGGTGCATAGGGGCGTTACTGGTGCCTGGCCCCCGCCGGGTCTGCAAACCAGGCGTCGCGGTCTCGCCCCACCCGTTCCTTGGCGTGACGCCAGTTAACGTAAAGATACGTCGTGGGCTCGACGGACACTCCCGCTGCCGCAAGCCTCGATTCGGCATCACGCCAGGATAAGGCGAACGTCGAAGCGATGACACGAACCTTCATCGTCAGGGCCAAACGAATGGCATCAAAGGCTTCATCCCCAGGATCGCTTGCGTGGAGGACCAGAACGCCGTCGGGTCTCAGACGCCTCCGCACCTCATCCCAGAGGAATGCGCCCGGCCTCACCTGGAGCAGTTCGCATGCTCCGCTAAGGGCTTGCCCCGCATCACCAACCAGGAGGGGGTCGTCGACGATCACCACCCGCCGTTGACGCCGCAGAGCGTGCGCCAGGGCGAGCACCAGTGTGGCGCGGTCCGCCACCGGCTTGCCGTACACCACCGTCAACGGGGTATCTGGCACCTTCAGCTTCCGGGGAACACGCTGAACCCCACGTTGCAGGCGCACCGCTTTCGGAGAGCCGTCCTCACCGTGAAAGAAGTGGACCGAGTGACTTGTCCCCCTCGTCGCCTCCCTCAGACTCGCGTACCATTCCAGCAGTTGCGTCCCGTCGCCGTCGTCGCGCAGGTTCGCGTCGTCGAGCGTGATGGGCAACCCGTCCGCCATCAGGGCCTCCCCCCGCTCCCAGTAGAAACTGGTGGCCTCCAACAACGGCGCTCGCGCATACGGGTGAGCGGCAGGGGGCAAGAGCGGCCAGGGGCTAAGCGTCGCTCCACCACGCTGCCGTATCCGCCACTCGGCGGGTGAGATGAGTTGAAGCGTGCCGTCAGGCGGCCACACCAGCAGAGGCAAGGAGGCCTCCGGGAGTGCGGGGCTCCGCGGTGAGCGTGGATGCCGCAGCTCTGCCAACAGCGGCAGCAAGAGGGGATCAAGTCGGTCGGTCAGCGCTGAATGAACAGGAACAGCTTGCCCGCTGGGCGTGTCGGCAAGCCGCCGGGTTCGCAGGTCATGCCAGTCGCGGTATCCCAGGCTGGCGGAGGCCAGGTTGAGCGCCTGGCAGTGGGTGATGTCCAGGCTGTGCTTCTCTCCAAGAGAGGTGCGGAGGCGGTTCGCCAGCTTCTTGACAGGGTCGTCCGAAAAACGCTTCATTCTGGTCTCCAATCAGATAGCACCCAGGCAGGAGCTCCCGCTCGTCCGCCCTGTGCTGTTCTGAAGGGACAAGAACGACGATCTCGCTTCGAATTGGATTCGCGCTTTGCCGGCCTGAAGTCAGGTGCGGGAGGCGGGTGGCGAATGAACCGTTATGAGGGTGCCACATCATGACGAGCCGGTCAACCACGCGCCCGGCAAGGACGAAGGACCACCGGGCACGGGGTCTGCCGCGCCTTTGGTGATGCGGGTTGAGGTCACGTCGTCTTTCGTCCTGGACGTCTAGGCCGTCCCGCGCGACCCTGAACGCCTGAACCTGCAGGCCGTTCACCTTGAGCCGAGGATAATCAGGGGGCCGTCTGTTGGACGGAGCCTGCCTGCCCGACTAGCTCTGGAGGGAGAACAGGTTGATGAGCGGCGCGACGGTGCCGTCCGGAAGGCCAAGTGCTTCGTCCATGAAGGCGGCCAACGCGTCCTCAACGGGTTGGAGTTGGAACCTCAGGAGCCGCAGCAGTCTGTGCTCCTGGCGGGGGATCAGCCACTGCAACTCGTTGACGTAATCGGCAGTCAATGGTTGTGTCCCGGTGGCCGCTGCCGTGAGCGCCCCCTCAATCGCCTGCCTGACCGCCGCTGCGCGGTCGGCGCCAACCCTGCCAGATTCGATCATCTGGTCATACGTTGGCCACTCGTCGTTTTCAAACGCGAGTTCTTCCCTATCAACGAACTCGGTGACGCGCTCGAACAACTCGGCAGGGTCGAGGTAGTCCGGATTGGCACTGACATCGAGATACACCTGGCCGCCCTCCACGCGCAGCCGTGAGCGTACCCAGACCTGCCCCTCCTCACCGCTGAGCCAATCCGTTGAGAAGCGCTCCCGGTTGTTCAGGGCACGCTGGGCTTCCACTCTCGCACCGAGAGGATGATCGAGGGACGAGAATTGACTGTAAACGGGCCAGGTGTCCCCCGGAAGCCGGGTGCTCCGCGAAGACGCGATGTCGTCCACCTCCCTCTGTCCATGTTCCAGCAGCGCGTCCGTGATCCGCTGGGCATCGACCGGATCAGAGGCGCGGTGGTCCACGAAGTCCCGCGGGAAGTCCTCGGGCATGAGCTGGACGCCGTCGATCCGCAAGAAAAAGAACTGCGATCCGCCGTGCTGTTCCTTGACGACTTCCAGCAGGCACCCCTGGTGGTCCAGCGTTCGCATCGTTTCGAGCGTGCTCACCAGCTCACTCTACTTCGGGACAGTGCTCAGCCCGTGGCGCCCGCCTTGCCCGGGGGCGGGAGAAGACCCGGGTCTCCTCCCGCCCTTGTTCCCCTGGGCAGCGTGAAACCGCAAGTCGCGCCGGCTCCAGGCCGACCCGCCACCGTCCCCCTGCCTCGGGCCGCGCGACGATCCGGTGACGATGGCGGTCCGAACAGGGTTCCGGTTCGCTCTCGGCGGTGCCCCCACGCCGCGCCCCGAACAGGCTGGGGAGGGCCCACGGTTCTTTGATCGCTGGCGACGGCTCGCCGGTGACGGGCCGCAACCGGACCACTGCACATTGCAACGCCCCCTCTTTTCGACTGGCTTCGCCGCGCGCAAGCCGATCCTCTGTCCCCGGGTAGCCGATTAATACAAAAAAAGAGAACAAAAGCGTCACGGAAACCCCTGCCTCTTCAAGCGAAAAGCCTCGCCTCCGGCATCCGCCCCCGCCCGGGCACCGCCACGCTCCCCTCCTCACCCATACCGCCAGCGGGGCACGCAGAAGCGGCAAACCCCACGCGCCCGGTCCCCACAGGCGCCTCCCAGACCTGCTCCGTGCCCA
This sequence comes from Deinococcus aestuarii, assembly GCF_018863415.1. Taxonomy (NCBI): domain Bacteria; kingdom Thermotogati; phylum Deinococcota; class Deinococci; order Deinococcales; family Deinococcaceae; genus Deinococcus; species Deinococcus aestuarii. Next base: position 54,363 of record NZ_JAHKSN010000027.1, read on the forward strand.
GGAGAACACCAGAAGCAGGGGCACCAGCGCGAGGCTCCGCCGCCCCCAGAGCTACCCCTGCCACACACTCCACACCAAAAACAAGGACAGCGCCTCTCCCCTCCCCGGCACGAAACCGGGAGGACGCTGGGAGAGCCGGGCCACCGAGTTCCCCCTGCCACGAAAACCGGTGCACCTAAGACCAAGCATCACTCACAAAGCACGGGCGTGAGCAACGGAAGCGGGAGCCTCAGCAGAAGCAGACTACGGGGGGAGGAAGAAAAAGGCGGGCAGGTCACCCGATCCCTCAGTCTTCAATTTTATTAATTCGTTTAAGGGCCGACCCGACCACCCATCCCGTCATCCGGGAGCAGGGGAGAGGTCCAAGGCTTCCGCGCCCTCACGGATGACCCGGTGGGCGTGAGCCTTCAGCCTCTGCACGAGACCGGCCGAACTGCGGCGCAGGTCATGATCCCCGGGCAACGCGTTCAGGCCGCTGATCACGGCCAACGCGAGGTGCTCGTCCACAGCTTGCGCTGCCGCAGACATGAGCTGTTCGATCACGCTTCGCCACGGGTGACCGTGTTCTGGAATGAAGCGGATGAGCAGATAGAGCGCGTGGCCTGCCGGACGGCCCTCTCCCTGGCTGGCTGCGATAAGCCCGGGCAGGTAGCGGTCCAGCCCCACGTGGCCCTTCTGGAGCAGGAGGCCCAGGGCCTCGAGGGCGCTGGTGAGGTCGGGATCGTGGCCTGTCACCAGGGTCGAGCTCAGGGTCAGCTCATCCCCGGGGAGCAGCAGCAGTCCCAGTTCCGCGTGGAGCAGGAGACGCTGCAACTGCACGGGTGCGGGAGTCGGGGCATACCCGGGGCCCTCCCGGTCGATCACACGAACCAGGGCGGCGGCCTCAGGCAACTGCCGCAGCCGCCCGGTCGCGGACTCGCGAAGCTCCGGGCTGAGGTCCTTCCAGGAGAGGCGCAGGGCGGTGAGCATGGCGACCTTGTGGGTGACATAGATGTTCTCGTTCGGGAGCGCGTCGAACAGTCCCTCCACGAGGTCGCGCCGCTGCTCCTCGCCGAGCGCTTCGGGATAGTTCTCCAGCAGCAGGGGAAGGAAGCGCACAGGGTGCGTCCAGTTCAGGGTGATGGCCTCTTCCCCGGACGTGCATTTGAGATCGTCGACGATGCCCGCAAAGTAGGAAAACGCCTTTTCCCGCACGTAGGTGGTCGCCTGTGCGCGGGAGGTCTGAAGCAGGGCCAGCCAGCGCGTTCGCGGGTCGAGTTGCCTCAACTCCTCGTTCTGAAGAGCGGCGAGCAGGTAATTCCCGAAGGCAGGTTCCTCTGCGTAGACCCGGGCAAGATCGCCCAGCAAATCAACCACGTCGTCCAGGTCCCAGCGTGTGGCGGGAAGATCGAGATTGTCAAGAAGCCTTTGTGCGGCGGGGAGGTCCTCAGGACGCCAGCCATGCCGTGCAAGCACCTTCCAGCCCCCCATGCGGTCGAAGGGCGTGCCCGCGAGAACCTCGACCAGACCACGCACCTGCTCGGCGGTCAGGGCCTCCCACTCGGCGACCGCGACCAGGGCGTCGACAGCGTAGGACACGGTGTACCTGCGCCCCTCGACGAAGGGGGTCAGCTCGTACTCCCTCTGGGAAGGTTTCTCCCGTGAGCGGCGATGGTGTTCGGTGATGCCCGCCCACAACTCATCCCGCAGGCTTTCCAGCGTGTGGCGGTCAAGATAGGGAGTCAGCACCCGAATGGCCTTGAGGGTCATGAGGTTCCGGGCCTCGGAAGCGGGTCCCTCCTCGTTCCTCGGGCGGGCGAGGAGCCATTCCTTCCAGAAAGAATTCTCGCGGTAGGCCTCCAGAGGCTGGGCCTTCAGGACCTTCTCGAGGAGGTCTTCCCGAGGCGCCCGCCAGAGGGCCGTCAGGATGTCGGAGAGGGGGGGTTCGGGAAGCGTGAGCAGAAGTTGCGCCCACTCGGCACGCAGGTGCTCCAGATCGTAGGCGTCCCCGCAGGCGTAGGCGATGAACTGCGCCTAGCAGTACTTCTGCCACGCGTCGAACAGGTTCGAACTGCTTCGGAATGACGAGCGCCGGTCAAGCTTCTGCGCGTAGGCCTCCTGGCTCACGAGGGCCGCGACTTCCCGCATCAGGGCGTCGGTGACCGGGTTGGAATACCACGCCGGGAGCCCCAGCATGACCTGATGCTGCTCGAAGAGGGCGTCGTGGTCGTCATCGTCGCGAACACGGTTGAGGTCGAGCAGCAGGCGCCTGCGGAGCCAGCGCGCGGTGGGGGAGTCCGGGAGGCGGTCCAGAAGAGTTCTGGCCCGCTGGTAATGCCGCTCGGCCCTGGGGCTGTCTCCCGCCTCGGAGGCCAGGACGCCCAGCAGGCGCAGCCGGGTGATCTGCCTCTCCGGTGTCCAGCTCGCCGGGTCCATGCTCATCAGTTCGGTTTCCGCGCTGCCGATCTGGCCGCGAAGCGCCACCCTCACGACGCGCATCACGAGCGGGTCTCCGTCGAGGTTGTCGTGTCCGAACCATTCCGTGAAGCGCTGGGACTGCTCGTGCCCGCCACGCTGGAACAGCTCGTCGAGTTCCCGCGTCCAGGGCGTGACGAGGGGAATGCCCACCTGTTCGAGCACGATGGATTCCTCGCCGAACGCTTTCCAGCCGGCCTCGAGCGTCCGCTGCATCTGGGGAGTGGGATGGGACGCGGGGGGCGCCGGCGCCGGAAGGGCGGCCGGGGCAGGGCCGAGCCGATCAAGCTGCTCGCTGAGAATGCGGAATCCGGGCGACTCATGTTCGAGCGTGAGCCGCTCCAGCGCCCGGAGCACTTCCCGCTGGCCCTCGGAGGGGATGCCCCCGTCGTAGATGCGCAGACTCCCGAAGACGTCCTCGTAGTCCTGCTGGGTCGCGGTGGCCCGGTCAAGGAAGCTCTCCCGCCACGTGTTGCCCCGCGCGAGGTACCGCTCCCTCAAGTCCTCGAACAGCTCCTGCTGACGCGATGGGAGCGTGACGTGGGCCTCGGCGGCCCGCAGGAACATGACCTCCGCCAGATGCAGTTTCAGCCTCTGGTAGTTCTGATCCGATCTGCGCTGCTGATACCTCTCCCAGATGCCCATTCCGCCGTCGATCAGGCCGACCAGCGTGGCCACACCGCCGACGGCCGCACCAACCGACATCAGCGGTCCCTCCCTGCATTCTCCCCGCTCATCTCCAGCCCCCCTGCTCCCACTCGCCGTCCGACCGACCTTCTAACAGCAGGGGACCGTAGAAGGCCTGCAGGAGCCCCATCACCTCGGCGAACGTGGGGGCGGTGAAGGCGTTGCGTCTCAGGTACTGTCCCCAGCGAGTGGAGAGGGTGGATTCAACCGCGAAGTCATCGCTGAGGATGTCCTGCACGCGGTCGACTGGCGTGCCTCTCGCCGCGAAACTCCGTTCGAGGGCCTCCCGGACGATCCTGGCCTGGAAGGCCTCGGTGCGGAGGATCACCTGGAGATCGTAGAGGTCTTTCATGCGGGTGGTGGCCTCGCCGATCTCGACGAGGGCCGCGAACTTCTCGGTGATCACGGTTTCCAGCGGGTACACGGCGATGGCGACGGCCTCGTCGAGGAGCAGGGCGGGGAATGTCATCCGGACCGGCGCGGGCGTGATCACGTTCCCGAAGGACAGGTCCAGTTGCAACGTCACCTGCGAGGAGCCGAGGGTGGCCCGCAGCCTGGCGGTGACGCCCGGATAGTCGAACGCCTCGTTGATCAGGGCGACTTGGAGGCTTGCGGCGTCGAAGGTGAGCCCGTCCCCGAAGGGGATGGCGCACAGGTCTTCCAGCACCGCCCTGACCTGCTCGGGCGTGTTCGGCAATCCGCTCGCGGCGAGGTCGATGTCCTGGGTGGGCCGCGCCGCGTTTCCGTACCGGGCGAAGAGGCTCAGTGCCCCTTTGAGCACGAACTGCTCGGCGTAGAGTGAGGCGTCGAGGCGGGCGAGGAGGCCCTGCTGGGCGTACAGCAGCAGCATGGTGTTCGGGGGGATGTTGGGGAACCGGGTGCGTTGCAGGTGTTTGAGGCGGTCCAGGAGGCCGGCCGGGTTAATGATCCTGGTCATGGCTGAGCACCTCCAGGTCGCGTGAGAGTTCCTTCCACACCTTGAGTTCCCTGGCGAGGGAGGTGAGATGCCGGCGGTCCACCGTCCGGAGGGTCAAGGCCTTTTTGAGCCCTTCCAGGTAGAGGTCCCGGCCGAACTTGGGGGCATAGCGGAGCAGGTCCACGAGGGTCTTCTCGGCCGTGTAGGTGGTGAGCGGCCGGCCGCGCACGTCGATCTCGGTGACGCCGGCCTGGTAGGCCCCGGCCGAGAAGTAGAAGGTCTCGAGCAGCAGGCCCTCGAGGTGGAGTTCCTGCCGGTTCCCGGGCACGGCGAGTTGAAGTCGGCTGGGCCGGGTGGTGGTGAGGCCGTGCAGGTGAAGCGCACTCACGAGGCAGGGGCGGGCGTACGGGTACCGCAACTGGACTTCCAGCAGGTCGGTGGCCTCCGCGTCGGCGGGAGCCAGGCCGTCCGGGGAGGTGAGCCGGTACACGCCGCGGGCCAGCCGGAGGATCGACCCCGACCGCACTAGGCGAGTGAGTTCGACCCTGGGGATACCCGCCTCCGTGACCTCCGCCGCCGTGGCGTAGCCCCCCCGGTCCAGGAAGAGCTGAACAAGTGAAGCGTGGTGTTCGGAGGCGGTCATGGTGCTTGTTCCAGAGTATAGGGGAAAACGCTTCATCGTCCTTGAGTCTGGAACGTTGTCTGCTTGTCCAGGCTCTTTCCCCTGCTCGATTAGATTCTTTCGCCTCATTCGACTCGGGAAGCGCGCCTGTGACAGGAGTGGGTGGTGGGCGAGGGGGAAGTTCGACCTCGTTCCCCCACCGGGACGGCCCGACCACCGCCCGCCTTCGCCGGGGCGCTGGAGAGTGAGCCCTTCATGGGTCCACACCAGGACGAGGCCCATTCCATCCGGTACCGTCTCCCCCGGAGGTCATCCCCAGAGCTACCAGGAAAAGACCCTAACATCCACCTTGAATTCGCCCTGTGCGCCAAACGGCCGTCGAGAAGTGCTCCGGCATTCCGCCCAAACCTCCCCCGCCGCGCTCACCACTTCCGAAAAGGACGTACCATGACGGCCGAAGTGCTCCGTGCCCCGCCTGTCTCCCTGGACCGCTACATGCGCCCCGAGGACCCGCTCTTGCCTGTTGGACAACTCCTCGCGGGTCGGCTGACTCCTGCCGAGCGGCGCCGATTCCAACACGCCGAGCGCCGCGCTCGCCGAGCAAGACGACCTCATCCTCCAGATCATGGTCTGAGGGTCCAAACGCCCCGGCTTCCCGTAGGACGTGGTGTTGCGAGACGGTGGCGCCCCTCGCCCATTCCATCCGGAAGAGAATTCCTTCCCCGGGGGAACGGAGCATGAAGCTTGATCGCCTGCAGGTTCAGGGCTTCAAGTCCCTTCATGCTGTGGACATCCAGTTGGGCAACTTGAATGTGCTGATCGGTGCCAACGGTGCGGGAAAGAGCAACTTCATCGCCCTCTTCCGGCTGCTGCACGAGATGGTGGAGGGGCGTTTCCAGCTCTCGGTGGCCCAGGCCGGCGGGGCCAGCGTCTTCCTTCACGCGGGGCCGGAGCCAGCCGAACGGATTCGGCTGATGCTGGCCTTCGGCCCGAACGCATATACCTGCAATTGGGTGCCCACCTCCGATGACCGCCTGATCTTCGAACGGGAGGTCGTGTTCTTCTCGGGCGACTTCGCGGACACCAAGAGAGAACTGGGCAGCGGCCAACGTGAAAGCCTGCTGCGCCAGGTCAACCCTGGTGGATATACAGTCGAGTCCTACGTGTACAACAGCCTCAGGAGCTGGCACGTCTACCACTTCCACGACACCAGTGACAGCGCCGCCGTCAAGCGTGCTGGAGACATCAACGACGATCTGGAACTGCATACCGACGCCGCCAACCTGGCCGCGTTCCTGCGCCGGCTGGAGCTGAAGGCGCCCTCGAATTACCAGGCCATCCGCTCCACTGTCCGTCGCGTCGCCCCCTTCTTTGACGACTTCCTGCTGCGGCCGACCACGCACAACGAGGACAGGATCCGCCTGGAGTGGCGGAGCTTCGGCTCCAGCCGACCCTTCCTCGCCAGCCAGCTCTCCGACGGCACCCTGCGGTTCATCTGCCTGGTCACCGTGCTGCTGCAACCCAAGCTTCCGGACGTCATTCTCATCGACGAGCCTGAGTTGGGCCTGCATCCGTACGCCATCGAACTCCTCGCTGGGCTGATGCGCTCCGTCTCCACCCGGACACAGCTGATCGTGTCGACGCAGTCGGTGCCGCTGGTCAACCAGATCCTTCCCGAGGACGTCATCGTCGTGGACCGTCAAGGTCCGGAAAGCGTGTTGCGCCGACTGCGCTCGGAGGACCTCGCCGGGTGGCTCGAAGACTATTCCCTGGGCGAACTGTGGGAGAAGAACGTCCTCGGGGGACGCCCCTTCCCCAATCCGCTGCTCCCGTCCTCTCCACGAAGCGATGAGTAGATCTTCCTTCGTCCGCGTCAACATCGTGGTGGAGGGTCATACGGAGGAGGAGTTCGTCGGTGGGCTCCTGGCCCCTCACCTCGCGGGGTTCAACGTCTACGTGACGGCGCGCCGGGTCCTGACCAGCCGTCAGAGCGTGTTTGAAAAGGGTGTCAGCAGGGATCAAGACGGCGAAGCATGAGGCGAATATTGGCGAGATAGCACCAGGCTTCGGTGGTCTGAGGTCGTCCCTCGAAGTCTCTGCTCAGCCGA